>JAPLJV010000016.1 GCA_026388415.1 Deltaproteobacteria bacterium
CGCCGCTTACGATGTGCTCCCCGCTTGGCCGATCCAGAAACCAGA
Organism: Deltaproteobacteria bacterium; assembly: GCA_026388415.1. Taxonomy (NCBI): domain Bacteria; kingdom Pseudomonadati; phylum Myxococcota; class Myxococcia; species Deltaproteobacteria bacterium. The sequence goes on from JAPLJV010000016.1 coordinate 46, forward strand.
CCTCGCGACTGAAGCGTGTTTTTCACCCATGTGTAACTGCGCCCGCCTCCGTCCCGTCGATACCAACTGTAAAAATGCTTCACATTCCAACCCCGATGCCCGCTCGCGTAACGCTCCGCGACGGCCATCACTTCATCCACAGGGGCGCGATGAAATGATGCCTGCGTCAGGCGCTTGTCCGACAAACCCGATATCCCGGCCTCTTCGTACCGATCAATGTACCGACGAAACGTCCGATCACATACCCCCAAAATCAGAGCCGCTTCTTCCTGGTTCAAACGACTCTCACTCCATCCAAAATAAACCTCCTCAAATCGCATCTTCCGGATCTCCTGTAGCATCTCTGTCCGTCGCATCCGTCACCTCCAGCGGTGACCATAACAAACCGGACAGATTGTGTGCTACAAACCGGACATATCATTTGCTCCTGACACCCTGATAAATTTTACTTGACAAGGTAAAAAAAAAGCGTATCGTTCTGCTACAATTGAGTGTTAGGGGTGCTTAAGCACCCGACGTTTGAAAATCTTTGAAAGGAGGTTAAACGCCGATGAAAAAAGTATTTGCAATTTTTCTTTCCCTGCTTTTCTTTGTGACATTATCGTTTGCGGTAGTTGGATGCAAAAAGGCAGAAGAGCAGAAACCGGCAGAGGTAGCAGCACCAGTGCCAGCAGCACCGGCTCCTGACGCAGCACCAGCTCCGGGCGCTCCCGCTCCCGCAGCTCCGGCCGCACCAGCAGCACCAGCAGCACCAGCAGCGAAGTAGTATTGAAAATTTTGGTAAGGAAAAACGACCAGGCATTTAATCTTTATTAATGCCCGGTCGTTTTAGTTTGACGCCGCCAGGCCAGTAAAAACATCCAGGAGCAGGATCATGCAGATTATCCTTGCCGGTTACAACGTTGATTATGGCGCCATCAGTGATTTTTATTCCGGACAGGGCGACAGGGAGCGCCTGACACCGGAAACCATTGCGGCCGCCTATGCCCGCATCAGCAGAGAGCAGCGTCCGGTGAACGAACTGCGCGCCCTGGCCATGATGGAGGTGGAGAAGGCGCGGAAATCCAACCGTAATATTGTTTTTACTATGGGACACAGTTCAATTGCCGAACATGCCGTACTGAATATTGATGTCATCGGAATCTCACGTCTGCTGGTGGAAGAGCTGGAAAGATCCCGCCTGGCTTCTTATACGGAAAAATCTCAAAGATATGTCCTGCTGGAAGATGATTTCGTTATTCCCGAGGAAATACGGAAAGCCTGTCTGGAAGCTGATTTTGTAGCCGCAATCGGGGAGCAGAATCGCCTTTACCACAAACTTTATGCGTGTTTGCGAACTCACGTTTTTGAAAAGCACCCCGACCTCGCCGATGACCCGAAAAACTGCTCTCTGCTGGAAGGCTGGGCTAAAGAGGATGCCCGCTATGTGATTGCCCTGGCCACAGAGACCCAGTTAGGAATGACAATAAATGCCCGCAGCCTGGAGGCGATGATCCGTCGTCTGGCAGCCTCGCCTCTGTCGGAAGCCCGGGAATGCAGTCGCCTGTTGTACGAAGTTGCCGCAAGCATTGCCCCTTCCCTGGTGCGTTATGTAGAACCGTCAGACTACGATCTGCTGACAGACCGGGAGTTGGCGGAAAAGACGGCCAGACTGAGAGCAACAAGCGGTGCAGAAAAGGAGCATATCTCGTCCAGCCGCAACGATAGGGAAGTGGTCCTTATCCATGCCACGTCCGATGCCGACGACAGAGTGGTGGCCGCATTGCTCTATTCCTCTGCCGATCTTTCCGGGCGGGAATGCCGGGAGATAGTCGCCAGGATGGACCCGGGGGACAAGGCCGAAGTCATAAAAACGGCCTGTCGGCACATGCGCTCCTACGATTCCGTGCGGCGGGAATTTGAAAATGTTGACCTCCACTTTGAACTGACGGTCAGCGCCAGTTGTTTTGCCCAACTGAAGAGACACCGGATGGCGACCATAAACTGCCAGGATTATAACCCCTCCCTCGGCGTCACTGTTCCGGAGGCAGTACGTGCCGCAGGGATGGAGCGGGACTTCAGCGAGGTCGTCGCCAGAACGGAGGCTGTCTACGCAAAGCTGAAAAAATCCGCCCCGACCGCGGCCGCTTACATCCTCACCAATGCCCACCGCCGCCGGGTGGCCATGAAGGTCAACGCCCGGGAGCTTTACCACATTGCCCGTCTGCGCGGGGATCAATATGCCCAATGGGATATTCGCCAAACGGCGGATAAAATGACGGCCCTGGCCAGGGAAGTCATGCCGCTAACCTTGATGCTGGCGACCGGCAAAGACGACTTTCCGCGGCTTTATGATAGTATTTTCCAACCTGGTAAATTTCAAGGTAAAAAAGGGGAATGACGATGTCCCAGCAGGTGTTGACACTTTGGAGCGGAGAGACGATAAACGAGTCGGAGGCCCGTATTCTGCGGACTTCCTGTGCCGACGTGCCCTTCCCCCTGGATGCGGCGGCGCTAAGGGATGTGGCGACGCTGATTGAGTCCTTCCTTGCTCGGGAAGATGCCTTGGGGCTGGCGGCGCCGCAGATCGGCATCAGCCGGCGGATCGTTGTTTACCGGAACAAGGGCTTTGATGATGATAAAAGCGCCTGGACGAAGAGTGCCAAGGACTATGATCTGCTGATTAACCCCCGGATTACTCAGGCCCGGGGAGAGCTTATATATAAGGAAGAAGGCTGCCTTTCCTGTCCGGAAATCCAGGTTGAGGTGGGCCGTTTTCCGGAAATCAAGATCAGGGCGCTGAACATCAAGGGGCAGAAAATTAACAAGCGTTACCAGGATTTTACCGCCCGCGTCGCCCAGCATGAACTCGATCATTTAGACGGGAAACTGATCGTGGATCACGAAGGCGCCTTATCTTACCCCAAGAAAAGAAGCGCCTTTTTCAATAAGGTGTTTCAGCTTATGTGAAAAGCAAAACCCCGCCTTCACCATGATCTGATGAAAAGCGGGGTTTGATGTCTTCGTTACCGGCGCCGCGAAAATTATTTTTTGGGGGCGGGGGCCTTCTTCTTAGCCGGCGCCTTCTTGGCTGCTACGGTTACCTTGGCTGCTGCTTTGGCCGACGCTTTCTTGGGCGCTGCCTTGACCGGTGCGGCTGCTTTAGGCTTGGCGGCTGCTACTTTGGCCGGCGCTTTCTTGGCTGCTACTTTGGCCGGTGCTTTCTTGGCTGCTACGGTTGCCTTGGCTGCTGCTTTGGTCGGCGCCTTCTTGGCTGCTACGGTTGCTTTGGCTGTACCTGCTTTGGCCTTAGCGGCCGCTATGGCCTTGACCGGCTTGGCCGTGCTGGCGGCAGGGGCTGCTTTTTTCCCGGCCTTGGCGGCTGGTTTACCTTTCCCCTCAACACTAGGCTTATCATTTTTTTTCGCTTTTGCCATGCTTCACCCTCCTTTAATTGTTGTACCTGTTGTCAACGCTACGCGTCCGGCGCAGCAATTATATACAAAAAAAGCGAACTTTCAAGCTTTTTCAGTGGGAAATGAAAAATAATACTAATTCTTTTTTACATCTCCCAAACCGATCATGGGCATGGCGCCCCCGCCTGTTACCTGGGGCAGGATGCCATTCCATTTTTCTATCGCCTTCATGTTGGCTTCTATTTTTCTCAACTCTATCATATCCGGAGAAATATTTGCCCGCTGCAATCGCAGCGATTCCGCCTCGGCCCGGGCGGCGGTAATTTTCTGTTCCGCTTCGATTCTTATCCTGTCCAGATCGCGCTTGGCTTTTAAGGCTAACTGCTCCGCGGCCTGCTTGGATTCGATCACCTCCGTGAAGGATTTTGAAAAACTGAAGTTAACAATAGAAAAAGCGTCAACCGCAATATTGTAGACGGCCAATCTTTCCATGAGGGAGGCGCGAATCGCCTCGCTGACGGCCGGTCTCTTGGTGATCAGTTCTTCGGCCGTGTATCGGGCCGTGACGGCCTTTACGACCTCCAGAATGGCGGGGTCTATGATGCGCTCCTTAAACTGGATGCCGATGTTTTGGTAGACGACGTTTGCCCGGTCGGGAATCACGTGATAGTTGAGGGCGACTTTCGAACTTACATCCTGCAGATCGGCCGAAGAGGCCTCCGCATCGGTCAGCGCCTTTTGCACCTTCACATCCATCACCACTATTTCCTGCATCACGGGTATCCGGAAATGCAGACCCTCCGCCAGCACCAACTTTTGCACAGCTCCGAAATTAAGGACAATGCCTCTTTCGCCGGCGCCGACCTGCGCCCAGGGCCTTAATAAAAACAGGACGACAATAATGGCGCCCACAACTACCATTGATCCGGTTGGTCCTTTTCTGATAATGGCCTGCATGGCCTCTTTGGCGCGATCTGCGTCTCTTTCGTACATGTTTTGTTCCTCTCTCGCCCTGAGTTGCGGGCCCGATGAATGTTAAATTGTTCTTCTTCCCGGGGGTGTTAAATAACTGTGGCAATTCTACAGTAAATTTAGTAGAAAAGATATCCCAATTACAAAGCAGCTTGTTTGGCTGCGGTGCGGATTTCTAATAATCATGAAAAGGCCCGCGGTGGGCCTTTTTTGTTAACGTGCTAATCCCGTTTATCGGGCTCAGGGGGTTTTAAAGTATGAATCAAGAGAACAAGCTAAACAAGTTTGAAGGTGCGGCGCGGTATGTGCTGGATGAGGAACTGGCCAAGATTGTTAACGTGTCCATCGCTTTGGAGATGCCGCTTTTGCTCAAGGGTGAGCCCGGCACTGGTAAAACCATGCTGGCCCATGCCATTGCCGAGAATTTGCAGATGCCGCTGATCGTCCTCAATGTTAAATCCAGCATGAAACTGCTGGAGGCCCTTTATCAGTACGATACCCTGACCCGTCTGAATGACAGCCGGTTCGGCGATTCCAGCCGCAATGTGAGCAACATTGAAGAGTATATAAAAATGGGGAAAATCGGTCAGGCGTTTATGGCCGATGTGCGCACCGTGCTTCTGATTGACGAGATAGACAAGGCCGATACGGACTTCCAGGATGACATGCTCGATGTGCTGGATCAGATGCAGTTCGATATTATGGAAATAGATAAGACCATCAAGGCGAAACAGCGACCAGTGATGGTCATTACGTCCAACGCCAAAAAGGATCTGTCTGATCCGTTCCTGGGCCGCTGCAATTTCCACCATATCGCCTTTCCGGAGCCGGAGGCGATGCGGCGCATTATCGGCGTTCATTTCCCCGGATTGAACAACGACCTGATGGAGGCCTGCCTCACCACTTTTTATCGTCTCCGGGAACTGCGGGGCGTGGAAAAGAAACCGGCCACCCGAGAGTTGATTAATTGGATCAGGGCGCTGAAAACTGACCCCGATTTCAAGTTAAAGAAACTCCACCAGGGCGATGCTCCCTATCTGGGCATCCTGTTCAAGAAAAGTGGGGACCTGGATATAGCCGTCCGGCAGACGGCGCGACAGCGGATGTAAGGGGGGAAGAATCTTGTTTGTAGGATTTTTTTACGCTTTGAGAGCCAAGGGCGTCCCCGTGACACCCACCTCTTTCCTGAAGCTGCAGCAAGCCATCGGTATGGGACTGGTCAACTCCCTGGAGGATTTTTACACAACGGCCCGTTCCATCCTGATCAAGAGTGAACGTTACTTTGATACCTATGACATGGTATTTGCCAATATTTTCAAAGGTGTAGCCATCACGGAGCCCGACGAGCTCGAACTGACCGAGATTGCGCGGTCTCTCCTCCAGGAGTGGCTTAATAATCCCGGCGCTATCGCCCGCGCCCTGGGAATGGACGAAAAGGAACTGGAGAAGTATTCGCCCGAAGAACTGCTCAAATATTTCATGGAACGGCTCAAGGATCAGACAGGTCAGCATCACGGGGGGGGTAAATGGATTGGCACGGGCGGTACATCGCCGGTGGGGCACTCCGGCTACCACCCCGGCGGGATGCGGGTCGGGGGAGAATCGCGCAACAAATCCGCCATCAAGGTGGCCCTGGAGAGGCGCTTTAAAGACTATTCCCAAGACGGTCCCTTGACGGAAGCTCAGATCGGCGAGGCCTTGAAAAGACTCCGCATGATGGTGCCGTCCGGCCCCAAGGATGTGGTCAATATAGAAAAAACCATTTATGAAACAATGCGTAATGCCGGGGAAATTGAAATAATTTTTGACCGCCGGCTGACCGATCGTCTCAAGATCATCCTGATGATTGACAACGGCGGCTGGTCCATGGACCCCTACATCGAGGTTGTCAAGACCCTCTTCAATTACGCCCGTTCCCAGTTCAAGGACCTGCATATCTGCTATTTCCATAACACTATCTATGACCAGATATGGTTTGATCCGCAGCGTCTTTACCGACCCGAGTCGGTAGATGATTTGATCCGCCGTGATCCGGAAACGAGGATTATTATTGTGGGCGATGCCAGCATGGCGCCCTACGAACTGACCCATCACCAGGGCGCCATTTATATCAACCAGCGGCAGGCCCTGCCCAGTATGGAGCGGCTGAAATTTCTGGCCAAGACCTTTCGCCATGCCGTCTGGCTCAATCCCCAGACCGAAAATATCTGGCACTTTACCTGGACTATTGCCGCCATCCTGGAAGTTTTTCCCATGTTTGAACTTACCCTGGATGGCCTGGAGAAGGCCATTTTGCATCTTATGGCCAAGAATTAGTAAGTTGCGAGAAATTTAGAATATTGAAGAAGACTAATCTTATTGCCGTGGCCGCCTTTTGCCTTATCGGGCTTATGAGGCCCATCGCCGCCTCTGCCAGCGATATAGCGCCCTTTGAAAGTATCAATCAAAGTCCTCTCGTGAGCATCTTTGGTCTGCCCGGGGCGGGGAATTTTTTTCTCCTTTCGCCCGGACGGACAGAATTAGGTCTGAATGCCGTATTATCAAGTAATTACACTAAAAATGACAATGCGCGGGAGGCGATAATTCTCGATGGGGAGACGACCAGGTTTACTTTGCTGGTGCGGCACGGCCTGACCCCGCGTTTCGAGGTAGGTGTCAAGATACCTTATATCACACAGAGCTGCGGTTTTCTGGACGGCTCTATTGAAAGTTATCATAGCGCCTTAGGCTTTCCGCAGGGTGGCCGGGATCAGGCGCCGCGCAATCGTTTGCTCTATAGCTATCGCCGCGACGGCATTGACCGCGTGCTTGTTGACGCTACCGGTTCCGGTGTGGGCGATCTGGCTTTGACCGGCGCCTGGCAACTGTACCAGTCGGGGGGCAACGAAAAAGAAGCCTTAGCCTTAAACATCAGCCTTAAGCTGCCGACAGGAGACAGCGATCAACTCCAGGGCAGCGGCAGTACGGACATCGCCTTGTGGCTGGCCGGAGGCACGGAAGGGAAATTTGAATTCGGCAAATGGACTACTTACGGTGCGGCAGGGATGCTCTACTTGACGGAGGGCAAAGTGCTGCCCGATCAGCAAAAAAATTGGGCCGGTTTCGGCAGCCTAGGTTTAGGGTGGCAGACTCCCCTGTCCTGGCTGGGGCTCAAGGTGCAGGCGGATGCCCACACACCTTTTTATAGCGACAGCGAGCTGAAAGAAATAGGCGCTAATTCCGTGCAACTGATAGCCGGCGGGACGCTTTACTTATCGGGCAATACATCTCTCGACATAGGTGTAGGAGAAGATCTAACTGTCACCACCGCGCCGGATGTCAGTTTTTATCTGACTTTACGGAGCCGTTTTTAGTAAGTTCGTTAACGAATTTGCTTCCTGCCGGAAAGCAAATTCTGGCTCCCTGTAGGATCTGCCATGTTCCGTTCCGTCATCATCGTGTCCGCTGCCCTTTGCATCACCGCCTTGGCGGCGGCCTGCGTAGTCGTCATCAATATTTTTTCGACGGCGGAAAAGCATGGCCGTCGAATAGGCTGCCTCTGGGCAAAACTTCTTCTTTATATCAGCGGCGTCAAGATTGAAATAATCGGCGCGGAAAATATTGTCTCCGGAAAACCTCATATAATCATGGCCAACCATCAAAGTGATTTTGACATCCTGATTTGTATGGCCGGCATCCCGATGGATTTTATCTGGACAGCCAAAAAGGAACTTTTCCGCATCCCTGTCTTCGGAAAAGCGATGAGAATGGCGGGCTTCGTTGAAATTGACCGGTACGACCACGAAAAGGCGATCAAAAACCTTGATCAGGCGGCGGAAAAACTGCGTGCAGGCATCTCCGTCGCCGCTTTTCCGGAAGGGACGAGAAGCAGAGACGGCAGGTTGTTGCCCTTTAAGCAGGGGATGTTTTACTTAGCCATACAAACGGGCATTCCTATCGTCCCAATATCAATCATTGGCAGCGGCAAAATCATGTCCAAGAAATCGTGGCAGGTAAACAGGGGGGAAATTATCATGGTAATAGATAAACCGGTTGATGTCAGCGGCTATACCATCGAAACCCGCAGCGCACTAATGGAAAAAGTGCGGGACGTTATCGCCGCCAACCTGGAAGAATATCAAGCGTAAACGGCGGGTGGTTCCTCGGCAGTCACGATCATGTTGGGAGTAATGATATCCCCAGGCGCTGTAAAAAATTCTTGACAAAGGGTGGCAACCTGGTTCATAAAAGGACCGACTCATCTACCAATGGAGGTAGAAGGAGCTCAGGGACCGCCTCAACAGGCGGTCCCTGTATTTTAGAGCCTTTTTTTCATAACGCTTTGACAAATCCTTCCGTCCCCCTTCGGAATCCAAGTAATACGCAGTAACCCAGAATAGTGCCTTTTTCTTTTTTTGGAAAATGAGCACGTAATCATATTCGGCAAGCCAGACGTAACGTCTTACCCCGCTGTCCCTTGTGCCATGATCATAATCAAATACCTTGATTTCACTTCTTTCGGGGCTTTCCATCGTCGGCCGCGCCCAGGGCAAACGTGATGAAACCTTCCCAACAGGGTTTATTGTTAGCCGAATTGTTTAATCCAATCTCCAAATATCGCGGTTAACAAATGTATCACCCGTGAATAATTATGTTTATTCCATATCACCCATAAAGTTTATTGATAAACCTGATCGTTTTATTGTTTATCATTCTCAATCAATACCCACTGCGAAGCCCGGCGACTGCCAATGTTGCGAATTCTTTTTCCCGTCAATCTTCTGTTCCTCATTTAAAACCTCCGGCAACTTGTCCAGTAGCAACCGGTTAATCTCTTCCCGTGATACTGGTTGGTGTTTGCCAATGAGGTCTATGATTAAATCTCTGTAGTAACGATTATCGAAACCCCGCTCGCGGATGTGGCGCGCTTTCTCTCCCGTCGCCGCAGCCACCTGAGTTGCCACTATCAGGTTAGGGTAACGTCCCTCCACCAGATTGACGGCCTTCAGGCGACGATTCTCGTCCGGACTGATACGAAGTCGTTTTTGTACCCTGTCCAGCAGCATAATAGTCGTAAGATCAAGGCCGTTATTGGCCATTAAAAGGCGCGTGTAATGTTCGTCTATAATGCGCTCCCGTGTAGACTATAAGAAAAAACGCTTATTTGTAATGGAGAAAATAAGAAATTAAGGTCAGGTATTCGTTGGTCTTTTTAAAACAATAGCTACCGCACCATAGAGTGGGCCTTCAAGTGCCTCCAAATTTTCATGTTCAATATCTTCTGAATTACCCAGTTTGCTTGTCCAGGAACCGGAACTTAGCTGTCTTGCTGCATGGGTCGGTTTACCAACGGAAGAAATATAAACAGCTACTTTCTCAAAACCTGCTTCATAATCAGCATCTTTACATCGGGTAAAACCCAATGTCTCAAATGCTTCCATATACGCTTCTAAAGTATAAAGCCTCGGTATGCCGTCCGGCCAGAAGCAGATATCTTGAGGATCCGGTTCCCACCACGCAGTCGTATCGCCCGCAGCCCAAGCAATACAATTATAATCTTTCTCGGCAGGACTGGTTATGCCGTAACCGGAATTTAACAAAGCAGGAAACTCCCTTTCAATTTGGTGTCTGCTCAATTGATATAGCCCTGTTCCTTACCCCAAATCAACCAATCTTCAGTCATTGCCTTAATTTTCCCTCTGTTTTCAGGAGGTACAGGATCATCACCCGTGATGGACTTTAATGCCCAGAACCAGTGGCCCGGTTCTTTTTTCATTTCCCGGAGAATCAAGGGAATCACAACGGGCCCCATGCCAATAATCTGCTGATATGCAGGGTGCATGGCAATATCCGATAGGGATGACAGAAAAGTCGTTTCGGCTTCCCATTGAGATTTCAGACGGTAGAACTTTATAAAAGGGAAAAGGGATTCCCTTGAAATCGGTACAAAAAAATCCCTGACAAAAGTCTCATACGCTCTCGATAACTCATCAGATTCTTCACCTACTGCCGTATCGGAGATTTGCATTCCTGGGTAAAAGCTGGTCTTCATTGCCACTGCCGAACTCTGGTCTAAATAAGTCATTTGAAAAGCCCCTCCGCTTTTGCTGTTATGCTCTTGAAAAATATCTCATTTTTAAATATTCGTAGATTTTCGAATTCACGCCACATATCTTCTTCGTTTCCCAAATAATCTGTTTCTTTAACCACATCTATGTCGAATATAAAGGGAAGCTTCTGCCCCTCACCGGTAATTCCCATTGTCTGATTAATGTTAGCCACGGCGCCTATATCCGGCTTTGGTATAACGAGCCTCATAAAGAAGTGTGCTAAAGCTTGCGGAAGCTCAGGCGCCACCTCAGGCACCGTTAAAATATATTCTTTAAAGTCACTCAGTGGTAAGGGAATCTCTACTCTATTAATGTACCGTAATGCAATCCGTGTAACTCTTAACGGGTTCGCTATTTTCCAATATATATCCCATAGTTCTCGCCCTTCCGTACAAAAGGCATCCCAGTTATTGTATGGTTTTAATTTATTGAAAGAGAAACCATTCAACCGTGCTTGGACGACTTTTTTCTCAGCCGGTGAACGAAAAAGATAGCCTGTCTGACTCGCCTCAGGTTTTTCTAAAGAAGCGCCTTGCTGATCAAACCTGATGCCCGCTGAAAACTCCGTTTGATGCTGCTTTTCAGGATAACGGGTTTTAATATAATCGTGTAACGTTGCTAAAGTTTCCAGCGTCACATCTTTAGGCAATTCGACGCGAATATCTAAAATAGCCTCTACAATCGGGGCATTAGGGAATACCTTGTATTTTCTCAAATGTTGCTCCATAACCATGAATATTTCCTGCTGAAGCTTCTTCTAATACAATTTACAGGGGAAAAGCAACGGTTTTCATGAATCCGTGTTTTTCAAAATACCGAACATTTTTTGATCATGAAAGCAAGACAATATGGCGATCATTGGCTACTCAGTGCACTATTCATCGTCATTCTCGATGCGATCGTTGAGCCTTGCTTTCTCGAAGATATCAAGCATACCCGAATCCTTCTTTAAAGGAATCAAATCATCAAATATAATCTTCGGTCGGGGATCATTCGTGCCTCCTAACCCATCAATACGTGTGATAGTTCCGGCGATTCGACAATTCAGAAAAAGTGACTGTTTGAAACGGACGATGTTTCCCTGCCTCGGGTAGCATGTGAGGATGTGTTCTCTGTACAGAAATCCGATAGAGTTCGCCTTCTCGTTTCCTCTGGTGACAAGACCATCCAGTACGACTTGTTGGCCGTGCTTCAGGTCGGGGAATAGGATATCCTCATCTTCCTTTTTAACGAAGAAGATGTGTCGTTCACTCTGCGTAATGGTAACGGTCTCGACATAATCGGGGTAAATGATACCAACATTCAACTGTCGATGAAGAGAGATAACCTCTGACAAGTCAGACAGTAGTGGGTGGGGCGCTTCGACGAACCACTCAAGGAACTCTTTGGGAACGAAGAGAAACTCTTCATTCTGGTTGGGTATTCCGATCTCAGTATTATTATTTTGCCAGCGCACACCTTCGAACTTCTTCGCACCCAATTTACCCAAATGTTTTCCAATCTTGATGAACCACTGGATTCCGTGGAGTGCCTTCCAAAACACGTCTCGTAGACCGACATCCTTTAAGTCCCTTTGAGCCATTTGCGTTGCGGCAGCCGTTAGATAGGCTGTAGTAGCCACACCTGCGGCTGTCATCAGCCACTGTTCAACAGTCTGGGGAAGAAGTGCCTGCCATGAGCCTTTCTCAATTCGGACGGGGATTTCGTAATCGAGTTGCTGGAACTCTGGATGCTGACGGCTAACGAAGAACCTAAGGGAGTTGTCGAATCCAAGTAGCGCCTTTGCAGCCTTACGGGCATCAAGGAGGCCGTCTTCGACACCTTCGCCCACATACTCAATGTATCCTATGTAACGGTTATGATCTGGCACATGTCACCTCCTTTATCTCAGCGGCGCAACGATTGATATGGCGTATGGGCAGTACGTTTTCCTTTCTACTTGCAACGGATGCCTGTCTAATTTTGGCAAAGTGTAAAGGAAATTAATGTGTTATTCAAATGATTTTTGGGGCATATAATGTTTACACCTCTTCTTGTCATTGCTCCTTTTCTATAATTTTGATTTCTTCTGGAGTCAGTTTGTAAAGAGTATAGACCAGCTTGTCGATTTCGGCTTCAAGACGCCGGACGGCGGAGCTGTCGGGATCGGTAAGGATCTTTTTGACGTGCTCGATGATGGGGGCTTTCTGGGCGTCTGTGGCGGGGAATAAGGGAAGAAGTTCCATGTATTGACGCTTCCACCGGAAGAAACCGCCGCTGATTTCAGAACTTGTCTTTGAGAATATGTAGGTAAACAATTTTGAATTGAGAACCCCCAGTAAGTATTCCGAAGAACTTGATATTATGTAGGTTGTCGTATCTGAATAATAGCCTTCGGTCTCAAGCAGGAACTTGCCTTCAGTCGATATTTCAGCGTACATAATCTTCGTTTTCTCGAACTCTTCAAAGTAAGCAATATTATCCTGTATCTCAAACCACTTATAAGTTCCCGGCTTACGCCCGCGCAGGTCTTTATCTGATTTTTTCGGTTCCAGGGCTGAGCGGAATTGTTCCAGGTGACGCTTGATGGCGGGATACTTTTTGATATCAGTTCCGCGACGGGTGAAGATAACATACAATCCCGCCCACTGCGCCTTCCACTTGCGGATGTCGCGGCCGCGGAGCCAGGGCTTGATCAGTTTGGCGCTTTCGGGATCTTCGGCGATGAGTTGTTGCCGAGTGGCCTCGTCGATGACGAAGGCTTCGTTCAGACCGGTCTTGATCCCATAGTAGAACTTTCCCTGCACATACTCGCCCAGGGGCTTGCCGGCCTTTCTGAGCTTTTCCATCAAGGCCAGCACGTCTGGGCGCTCCAGAGTCCAGCCCTCCGCCTTCAGAGCGGCAACCGGCATGGTGAAACCAATGTTGGCCAGGGTATCATCCAGGTTCGCAAGTTGGTCTGCCACGGTGAAGGTGGCGGTCAGTGTTTTCTCGGTGGCTTCAGGCTTGCGCTTTTCCAACAACAGAATAGAGGGGTAGGTGGTGGCGTCAAAAATGGGAAGGTCGCCGAAATCAATCACCACTTTGGGCGTCGCCTCATTGGCGAGGAGGGTGCGGGTATTCTTGCCATAACCGGCCCGCATGAACTTGTTGGGGGCAATGAAACAGAGATGGCCCGACGGCTTGAGGATCTCCAGGCCGCGCTTGTAAAAGTAGGTGTACAGGTCGGCGGTGCCGCAATAGAAAGCGCCGAAAGTCCGCTTAAACTGAGGTTTGAATTCCTTGATTGCTTCCTGCCGAACATAGGGAGGATTGGCGATCACTACATCGAAACCACCCCCTTTGCGTCCCCTTTCGGTCAGGGGGGAATGGGAGGAATGATATACCTCACTGAAATAGATTTCAAAATCGAATTGTTCATCATTATTGGTCAACTGCCGGATCAGCTGCTCGATCCGGGACTTCTCTTCTTTCTTCTGCCGTGGATTAATTTCATCAAAATAGCGCTGTTTCAGCAGCTCCAATTCCTCAAAGAGGTGATTGTTGAGCAGGTTACGTTCCACTCTGAGCAGGGAATTACCGCAGACGATCTTGTAGTCCAAGTTGGGCAGCGGCTTGATGGAGAGGAAGTCATCTTCATCGACCACCAGCGAAAGCCAGAGCCGCAGCTTGGCGATATCCACGGCGCCGCAGTCGATATCTACGCCATATATGGACTGCTGAATGGCGTGGCGCTTGAAGTGATAGGGCGTGCGGGCAGGGTTCTCCGGCAGATAGGTGGTGAGAGTCTCCCGCGCCCGGACGATCTCATGGAGCATACCCACCGGGAAGGCCCCGGAACCGATGGCCGGATCGCAGATCTTGATGTCGGCCAAAGCCTGATCGATGCGCCAGGCATTGGCGCGGATAGATTCCGGGAGTTTGTAGGCATAAGACTTCGTACCCTGTTCCTTGGCCAGGTCATTTTCGATACCGAACTCTCCCTGGCAGATAAGAAGCCTGATATCTTCAATAGAAACAGGAGACGGGCCGTTCTGGGCCATCAATTCCATCCGGCCGTCCGGTTTGGCTAAATCCTTGGGACCGAAGAGTTCCGATTGCCGAACGCCAAGCCGTTCATAACCGATGACGCCGCCATTCAACGCACCAGCCAGGTAATTGATCAGGCTCTCCCGGCACATATAATGGACAATCTCGCGGGGGGTGTAGTAGGCCCCCTTGGACTTGCGGTCTTTCACCTCCAGCAGGTTCTCGAAAACTTTCCCCAGCATTTCCGGGTCTACGGCCACTTCTTTTTCCAGCGGCTCGTCTTCCCGCACGGTGAAATTATAGAGGTTAAAAGTTTCGAATATATCTTTGAATGTCTCGTTTTGGATGAGGATGTCGATCTGCTCCCAACTGTAACCGCCGATAGGCTCAAAAAGGCCGCCGTTCAGAAAGGGAATTTTACACCGGAAGCGGCTATAATAGGACTCCTCGCCCCGGTCCGTGGCCAAGGCCTCGTAGAAAAGCGGCTCCAGCAGGTCGTTGAAAAAGTTGTCGTAAGGCACAATCTCCCGGCCGTAAAGCCGCTGCAGGAAGTTCTTCGGCCCGGCGCCCCATTCCCGAAAATTCCCCTGTTCATCCTTGCCGACCCCCAGCCACCCTTTTTTCTGCAGGAAGTAGAGAAAGACGATCTGACCCAGGAGTTTCTTGGCAAAGTCGGTTGTTTTGATGTTTTTGGCCGCGAAGTCCGCGCCGATCCGCTGATCCTTCTCCAGCAAGGCGTCCAGCTCGTCTTTGAGTTTTAGAAAAAGCTCCTTGTAGCGCTCAAAGAACTCCCTGGTGACCGATTCGATGGTAAAAGCTTTTTCCAGTTCGGCCAGGGTGGGATTATGACAGTCATCCTGGAGGATCGGGAGGAGCTGCTGCTGGGCGGTGTGATTCGGTTCGTTTTTGCCGACGAGGAAGGAATAGCGACGGGCGGGGGTCAGATCGGTAGCGATCCGGACCTTGCCCTTTTCATTCAGTTCCGGCCGGTAATCCATGCGGACATAGGAAAAGCGCCAGTCTTCCAGGCCTTCGGTATGATAGGCGACAATGGCGGCGTCCTTTTCACCCCGGTTCTTGAGATACCAGGCGATAAAATTGCGCTGCCTGGTGCGGGCGCGTTCGAGGGAAGTGGCATGCTTCAGGTTGACGATCATGACGTCCAGCGCGGCCCCTGCCGGGTCGGTATAGGTGCCGAGGCGTTTGTACTGGCGGACATGTTCCTTATAGGCTTCGGGAATGTACTGACCCTGAAAAGGACGGGAAGATGCCTTGGATTCATCCAGCCCGTTGAACAGATTTTTGGCAAAGAGACGAAAGCGGCCTTCGTCGAAGGTGTTCTGAAAGGTTTCCTTAATGAGTCTTTTGGCTTCTTCGACCTGCATGGATCAACTCACTTTTCCGGTCAGATATTCGGAGAGGATTACTTCTCGCGCATGCTGATCCTTGCCCTGGGTGGCCAGTCCTCCCGTCAAAATGGTCATCGGTATGTTGTTCCGGAAAATTGCCAGCACCTTGAGCGGATTGATCTCTTTTTCCAATTCCTGCTTGAGCCGCTTGCTCGTGTTCCGGGGGATGATACCGTCCTCGAAAGCCTTGAGCGCCGCCTTGAGAAAGTCTTCATCGTCGTCCGTGAAGCCTTGAAAGTGTTTGATGTCTTTGGCCTTCAACCGCTTGATGAGGTAGGCCTCGTTGGATTTGCTGCCATGACCGGCTTTTTCGAATGTTTCACCGGAAGTGAGAAAATCGAACTCCTGCTTGTTCCGTTCCAGAAGCGGGTAGAACTCTTTGGGCAAGGGCAAGCGCGGAGTCTCCGGCAAACAGGCAAAGCAATCGGCGGCCTCAAAGAAGGTCAATTCGTGGGCTGCTTGCTCATCTGCCAGACAGAACTTCTTGAGCTTGCCCTTGCGGAAGAAGGTGACGACGGCATCGGGGGCAGGTCCGACACCCTTATTGCCTGACGTCAGTTCGCGGCAGGAGCGGGCCTTCTTCGGCAACCGCTTGACCTTTTCAAAAAGGCTGGGATCATGATCGCGAATGTCCCGGATTTTTTGCAGATACTCCAGTTCCGATCTTTCGCCCTCGTCTTCGCCCTCCAGGTTCTTTTTGTCGTTCAGTTTTGAAAAGAGACGGTCGCCGAATAGCTCATGGCTGGTGATTTCTTCTTCGTCGGTCAGATATTTGGAGTCTTCCCCCAGGGTATCGTGGAAAGCCTGGATTTTGGCCTTGATGTTGGCTTCCAGCCCCAGGTGCAGGTCGGACTGGGCGGTGGGGAAGAAATTGAAGACATGCACCTTCTCATGGACGGTGCCGACCCGGTTGACGCGGCCCACCCGCTGGAGGACACGGGTCGGGTTCCAGGGGAGGTCATAGTTGATGACAATATTGGAGCGATGCAGGTTGATCCCTTCGGCCAGGACATCGGTGGTGATAAGGATGCGAATGCCATCCTGCTGCTTTTGTTTCTTATTGGGATCAAAGTTATCCTTGATGAGATCGCGGGCCAGTGTCAGGCTGTGTTCCTGGCCGTCGTAAAGGCCGCCGGTGCTGCAGAAAAACATGACCTCACCGGCAAACTCCCGCTGCAAACGGCGATAGAGATATTCGCCCGTTTCCTTCGACTCGGTGAAAACCAGGAGCTTTTTGCCTTTGAGGATGGCGTGGCTATGCAGGTCGCTCACGAACTGCTCCAGCTTGGGATCGCCGATGCTGCCGGTCCAGAGCCTTTGTATCTCTTTCAGCAGGGCAAGATCGCTGTTCAGCCGGCTGATGAAATCATCGTTGAATTCGCCAACCATATATTTCTGCACCCTGTCCTGCTCTACCATGCCGAGAAGAGCATCTTCATTATCCTCTTCCAGAAAGTCATACACATTGACCCGCTTGCTGATGTAAACCGTGCCCTTGTCGAACATGGCGATAAAGTTATCATAGGATTCTATGAACCGTTGCAGGGTCTTGCCGAAGGCATGGAAGCTGCTCTCCAGGCGCTTGACCAGGATGCCCTTCATGAAGCCGCCGATATTGCGCTGGGATTGCATCTCCAGGGGGTCAAGCTGCTGTTTCAGGAAGAGCAGCGGTGTGTAACGGGCATAGCTGAATTTTTTGAGCAGTTCGATAGTGGCGTTGAAGATGCTCTCCTGCCGGGCGTCAAAGGTGTAGATGAGGCGCTGGGGATCATCCAGTTCGGGAAAGGAGAGGCCCTGTTTATCAATGTCGTTGCGGAAGAAATTGAGGACTTCGGAGCGGGTCCGGCGGACCATGACGTATTTAAGCACCTTTTCCCGCACATCCCGGGAGACGCTTTTTACTTCGGCAGCGTAACCGGGATCGGCCTTGGCGTATTTATCCAGGCGGGACCTGAGACCGGCAAAAAACTTCTCCAGGTCGGGAACGCCGGGAATGGTGCTCCTTTTCGGCACCTGGAACAGCTTGAGCTGGCTGTAGATGTCTTCCACCGTATTGTTGAGCGGCGTGGCCGACACCAGGATGACCTTCTTGCCGAAGCAGATCTGGTGGAGCTTTTCGTACCCCTGGGTGACTTCATTACGGAAGCGATGGGCTTCATCAATGAAGATGAAGTCAAACTTGGCAGCGCCCTCTTTGATGATGTGATCGAGCTTGCCGAGGGATTCAACCTTATAGCCGCGCACGCCAAAATCGAAGAAGGTCTCCTCCCAATAATCCTTCAGCACAGGCGGGCAGATGACGAGGATTTTGCCCCGGAGCTGTTGCGCCAGCATCGCGGAGATGAAGGTCTTCCCGAGACCGACCACATCCGCCAAAAAGACGCCGTTATAGGCATCGAGGATTTTTTTGGCGGCAATGACTGCCTGCTTCTGATAGTCCAGATCCATGAAGCCTTCGGGCAGGAAGGTCTCGAAATCCTCATCGATGTTGATGTCTTCCCGGAAATGCTCGTAGAGAAATTTCAGATAGTGATGGTACGGGGTGATCTCGTCGTTCTGCCAGGTCTTGTCGTTGATAGTGTCCACATATTCCTGAGAAAGATCATCGGCATCCTGCCAGAGCTCCTCGAACTGGGCC
>JAPLJV010000017.1 GCA_026388415.1 Deltaproteobacteria bacterium
GGCCTTGGCAACATCGTCCGGATAGTTGCGGTAGCCGACAAGATTCTGACCACGCAGCAACATGGAGAATGGTGTTTTCTTGATGTAGCGTTTCAGAGTTTTGGGTCTTTCCCAGGGATCCTCGTTGAGAAAGCGGTGCATGGTATCGAACGTGGCCCCGCCCCAAACCTCCATGGCCCAGAAACCGACCTCGTCCATTTGTTCGGCGATGGGAATCATGTCTTCAGTTTTCATCCGGGTGGCGAAGATGGATTGATGCCCATCTCTTAAGGTATTATCCTGTATCTTGAGGGGATTTTTAGTTTCTACTGACAATGTTAACCTCCTGTAAAAAAATAGTCTGAGTGCTGAGGACTAAGTGCTCCAAATTTGTTGATCGTTGCTTTTTACTCAGCACTCAGTCCTCGGAACTCGTCCTAATGCAGACGACAAGTGCCTGTCAAGCTTTATTTACAATACTTCAAGAAGCGGCGAAACAGCAAAGGCATAAGCGGCAAAGGCGCCTTCATGACTCAAGCTGATGTCTATGTCAGTTGCCTGCCCCCGGAGATAGACTAAGGGAGGGCCTAAGCCGTGCGGCCCTTGAGCGCGCCTGATCTCGACATCCTGCGGGCTGCTGCCGGGCAGGTATTGGGCAAGATGCCTTTGTGCGGCGGCGCGTACATAAGATGATTCATAGGCCGGCGTCGGGTTGTCAAAGGGCATCCGTGCCACCTGCCAGGCAATCCTTGTGCCGGAATCCGAAGCAAAAGAGGTGGCGATGCTGTGTACGTAACTGGCGGTGATCATGGTCTCCAGATTAATGTTGCCCCTCGGAGTAGCAACAGCCCCGAGGAGACGCCGCTCGCACGGAAGCAGCGCGACCACCGGCTCCCTTGCTTCTATCCGGGCCTCTGTCCGGCCAAATTGCACTTTATAAAGCAGTGGTTTGGAAGTAACATCCCACTGGTCTTTCTGAATGGCTTTATAAGCGGCTTCCTTGCCTGTCCACAGGGCCCAAAGCATGGCGTCGGGCTCGCTGTCGGCCAGCAGCAGGTGTTCTTCTTCAGGGAGCAATATGCGTTTCCGGAAGCGTGTATTGTTGCTCTTGCCCTGTACATGCGGATGCAGCAAATCCACTATGTCGTTGCCGACGCGCCTCAAAATAAGCATCCTCCATCCGGGCCAGCCGGGCTATGATTTGTTCTGCATAATGCCGTTGCGCCCTCAGTCCACTTAGTTCCGTTCTTTCCGGTGTCAGCACGTCCATGGCGATGGTAAAACGTTCACCTAACCTTGGTATTTTGGTGTAGGTTTCCTGATGGTCGCCGCGCAGGTAGATGCATAAGACCTTGCCATCTTCTTCGCTACTGACGAAGCGGCCCACGCCATAGGTATGATTTTCCACATTTATTCTGGCCGTCCGCGAGCGGCCGCCTTCGGGAAAAATTAATAAAGGTTGTTGGCGGCGTAAGAGATAAGTACACTTCTCCATGACGAGCTTCATTTCGTCCCGGTCTCCGCCCCGACTGACGGGAACACATTTCACAAGATAACACAGCAGCGTGGAAAAGAAGTTGCGCTGAAAATTGGCGCGCTCGGGCAGATTCCAGGGAAGCAGGCGAAAGTTCAGCATATAGGCATACATGGGGGCGAGGGCGTAGGCCAGAATAACCGAATCAATATTGGTTAAATGGTTGGGGCAAATTATCCAGGGGCCGCGGTGGTTCTTAAAAAGCTGCGCATATTCGCTGCGTATTTTTTGCAAGTCCCTGATCCTGTAGCCGCATAGCCTGACGCAAAGGTAGACGAACGGCGCCATTAAAAACACCGCCAATCTGCCTATTGCGTACTGCAAATGTAGCAAGACTTTTGCGCTGAGATCCACTATGCCGCCTTACTTTTGATAACTTCGATGGCATCGCCGATCGTTCTTATCCTGTCTGCATCATCATCATCTATCTCGATGCCGAAGACGTCTTCGCATTTGATAATAATATCCACCAGGCGGGCGGAATTAACCTTCAGGTCATTCAGGATATGGGTTTCCTTGGTGGCCTTTTCTACCAGGGCGGTATCTTTGGCGTAGAGCCTGATAATGTTCATAAACTCGTCGTAAATCTTTTTTTCATCCATTTGTAACTCCTTTTTTGTTTATTTGTGAAACTCCAATTCCGAAAGCGCAGCGCATTGGAATTGGCAAGTTGAACAATCCCGCGCAGCGGAGGGCATAATACCGCAGTTTGCTTTGGGATTCATACCCGTGATTGTTCCCATCTTTGAAAGATCAAACAGCTATTAACATCGCCAAAACCGAAGCCGGCCTTGGCGATGACCTTAATATTCGGGTTTTCAATCAGCCGGTGAGGAATCTTGGCGGCGAAGGCCTCCAGGTCCGGATGCAGGTCCTCGCAATTAATCGAAGGATGTATAAAGCCTTTGTATAATTGCAGAACAACGGCCACGCATTCGATCGCTCCGGCTGCGCCTAAGCAATGGCCGATCATCGCCTTCGTAGAATTGATATAGGGAAAATCAGCGGGTCCCCGCCCGAGTGCTGCCGCCCAGTTATGGACCTCATAGGGATCGGCGAAAGTGGCCGTCAGGTGTCCATTAATGGCACCGATAGCATCGGGATCAACATTGGCGTCGGCAATGGCGCCTTTAACGCATCTCTTGACGCCTTCCGGGTTGGGCGCCGTCATGGAGCCACCCTGTCTTTGGCCGCCACAGTTGACATAACCTCCCAGAACTTCTACATAGATGCGCGCCCCACGTGCGAGCGCCGTCTCCAGGTCTTCCAGGATCAGCACTGCCGCCCCGGAGCCGGGCACAAACCCGTTGGCCGAAGCGCTCATGGGCCGGGAGGCCCGTTCCGGTTGATCGTTATACTTGCGAGCGATCACGCGCATGGAGTCAAAACCCGCCCAGATGTAGGGAGAAGAACCCTCGCTGCCGCCCACCAAAACACGTTTGGCCAAACCGGAACGAATCCTCAACATGCCTTCAATGATCGCCTCATTGCCCGTGCTGCAGGCCGAGGAGTTGGACGTAACCTGGTTGCCCAGGGCCAGCAGACCGGCTATGCGGGCGCTGGTGGCGCTGTTCATAACCCTCTCCACGATGCTGCTTCCCATGCGTTTGACCTTGCCCTCATTGACCATGGGAACCACCGTGTTGGCAATCGTCTCCATACCGCCGATTCCTGATCCGACGATAGTTCCCGTATCCCAATGCACAGTATCATCATCAGGACCGGGAATGCTGAAGCCGGCGTCGGTCCAGGCGTCTATTGCGGCAACTGATGCATAGCCGATATTGTCGTTGATGGACACCATCTTTTCCTCATCAAAGTACTGCCGGCAAACGGCATCAAACCCCTGGGGCACGCCGCCCACCTGACAGCCGAAGTTTAGAGTGGCGAGTTCCTGTATAAAGCGGATACCTGATTGGCCCGCACGCAGGGCGGCCTCATAGTTGTTCAGCCCGTGGCCATTCGGCGCGACGACTCCCATGCCTGTTACAACAACCCTAGGTCTCATTCAGCATCACCCCCGTCCCCGCTAAGATACCGCAGCATACCAACTCACCGTTTTCCCTTTCCATACTTACCTTGGTCTTCAAACTCCCTCTCCGAAAATAGAGCTTCTCACCCCTGACAATTACCCGTTCGCCCGGAAGTACGATGCCGGAAAACTCAACTGCATCCGCCAGGGTAAAAAGCGTAATCATTGCTTTTGTTTCCTGGGGTGACTTTTGACCTTGCAACAGCGTAAGATACAGTCCCAAGGCAACCACCCCGGTTTGCGCCATAGTTTCTATCAGCAACACTCCCGGTGTAATCGGGCGGTCAGGAAAATGGCCCTTGTAGAAATACTCCTCGGCGCGAAAGCGGTAGGCCCCCACTATATTGCTTTCGTCCAATTCCAGTACCTCATCAATGAACCGGAACGGATGCTGCTGGGGAACGCTGTGTAAAATCAGATCCCGCATCTCTTGATCAGCCGCCATAAAGCCCCCCGTTCACATGCACGACACTTCCCGTTATATAATTGCCTTTGGTAGCCAGGAAAGCGACTACTTCCGCCACTTCATGGGGCAAGCCCATCCGTTCCAGAGTAACATTAGCCAGAATCTGAGCCTTGACTTCTTCCGGCAATACCTTGGTCATTCCCGTATCAATAAAGCCCGGGGCTACCGAATTAACTAAGATATTACGTCCTTTCAACTCCTTGGAGAGAGATTTGGTAAAGGCGTCCATAGCGGCTTTTTCCATAGCATAGGGGATCTGTCCGGCATTTCCGGTATGCCCCACGACGCTGGAGATATTAATAATGCGGCCACTGCTTCTTCGCAGCATAAATAAGCGGATTATCCTTTTGGTAAGGTACCAGGTCCCCCGCATCAGAGCCCGCTGTAAGTCAAATTGTTCCATTTTCATGGAGTTAATGTCGGCATTTACGGACAGGCCAACATTGTTTACGAGTACATCCACACGATTGGTCAGGTCTTTCAAGCTGGTCAGCATCTTTTCCACCTGATCAGTATCCGCAAGATCCACCGGAAGCAGAAAACCATCGCCAATTTCTGCAAGGGTATGCGCAGCTTCAGCACTGCTGGGAAGATCGCTTATGCCTATCCGGAACCCCTCCTGTGATAGGGCATGGCAGCAGGCCGCACCTATCCCTCTTGCGCCGCCGGTTACAATGGCTACGGGCTTGTCTGTCATATTTCTCCTTTCATTTGTCCGCCAATGGCGTTTGGTGAATGCAGAGGATAATCAGGATACACGATGCCCTGAAAAACGCCGC
The DNA here is from genome assembly GCA_026388415.1 of Deltaproteobacteria bacterium. Classification (NCBI taxonomy): domain Bacteria; kingdom Pseudomonadati; phylum Myxococcota; class Myxococcia; species Deltaproteobacteria bacterium. The sequence goes on from JAPLJV010000017.1 coordinate 4,791, forward strand.
TGCGAGCATCTTTGACTTCCATAATCTGTTCGCCGTCCACAAAGACTTGGGCATCACCAATAACGACAGAGGCGCCTGATACCTTAAGCTGCGAAAAGCGCTTTACCGAAATTTCATATCGCACGCATTTATTAAAGGGACGTATCTGACCACTAAAAAAAACCTCCCCGCACCCTAAAGCTCTACCTGCGCCCAGAGCGCCGCGCCAGATACAATAAAATCCCAGCAATTGCCAGACGGCATCTACGCATAAACAACCGGGATGGACGGGGTCGCCGGGCATATGGCATTGAAAATACCAGGCGTCAAATTTTACATCCTGCTCCGCGATAATTTTTCCGTGCCGGCCGTCGCTTGTTATCGAGATTACCCTGTCCACCATGAGAAAAGGAGGCGCCGGCAGGCGACCATCGAAGCCCTCCGGCCGATCCTGTACCAACTTTCCGTAGGCAAAGGCTATCAACTCTTCCTGACCAAAGTGATCGCTGTCCAGGAATTCCTTATATTTCATCCTTCTTCCTCCACGTATGTGTGTCTTCAGTAGTCCCGATATCCAAATCTCCCAGAAACTGGTTGGAAATGACGTTTTCCGGGAAGAAATGTCCAATGCCGTGGAGATATAACATATTAAATCAATTCCCGTCCCATGATCATGTTTTGCACTTCCCGTGTGCCTTCGTAAATATCAATGATGTGCGCATCTCTGACGAGTTTGGAAATTTCATATTCCGCCATGAAGCCATAGCCGCCGTGGAGATGGAGTCCTTCGTTGGCGCAGAAAAGGGCTGCTTCGGCGGCGGCGTTCTTGGCCAGGGAGGCATAGAGGCCCCGGTCGGGCGCCATTTCCTGCACTTTGAAGGCAGCCTTCATCAGGGCCAGTTCTGCCAGTTCAACTTTTTTCCACATCTGGACCAGGGTATCGCCGACGATGGGCAGGTCGCAGAGACGCTGACCAAACTGGCGACGTTCTTTGGTATAGGCCAGGGTCACATCCCAGGCGCGTCGGGCCAGTCCCACGCCGATAGCGGCCACCATGGGGCGGGCAAAATCAAGGACATCCACAACGTAGGTGAAACCCTTTCTTCTGTCGCCGATGATTTGGTGCGGTTCAATCAGAACGTCTTCAAAGGTCACGCTGGCGGTATTGGAGAGGTGCTGTCCCAGCTTGTCTTCCGGTTTGCCGATGATAATCCTGCCCCCCGTGGGAAGCAGAATTTCTTTGTTGGCCGGAATAGAATTGTTATCCCCCTGTATCAATACCTGCGGCGCAGGAACTACGACGCAGGCGAGCAATTGGCTGGTCGGCTTGCCCACTTTGCAGAAAACGGTAAACTGGGAAGCGAGGGACGCATTGGTAATAAAGCATTTGGCACCGTTCAGGACGTAGTTGCCGTCCTCCCGCTTTTGAATAAAAGTAGTCATGGCCAGATTATCCGAACCGGCGCCGGGTTCAGTCAGGCAGAATGCCGCCAGCAGCGGCAACTCCATAAAAGGCGCTAAAAAGGCGTTCTTCTGGGCGTCGGTGCCATGCTGGACAATAACCGTGTTCGCGAGATCATTGCACATGGCCGAGGTTGATATGCCCGTATCTCCATAGGAGAGTTCCTTGATAATCAAGGCCGTGGACACGACATCTACTTCATACCCCTTGAGAGCCTCCGGAAAGGATAGATTCAGGATTCCGAGCTCCCAGGCTTTATGGACGAGGCCTCCGGGGAAGACATGCCCCTTGTCGAGGTTCATAACCTGGGGGAGTATCTCGCTTTTGACGAATCTCCGCACCGTGTCAACGTACATCTGCTGACTTTCCGTGAGGTTAAAATCCATGTTCTTATCTCCTTGCCTTCTTACGCTGTGCTGCCGTTGCTTTCCCGAAAAGTGCGCTCGGCCGTTGTCAGGCTCGTGATAGAGGCGCAACTAATATCTACGGTCTTGAAAAAATCACGCAGCGGCCGACTGGGCCCGATCTCATAGATCATATCTGTCCTGGCGGCAAGACATTTCATGTTATCAACCCAGCGCACGGTGTTGCTGAGTTGTGATACCAGGCTGAACATAATTGCTTCCGGTGTGGCAGAATGGAATTGACCCGTGAAATTAGATGTAACGTCAACGGCGTGAGCCGCCAGCATATTATTGCCATGCTCCCGCAGGGTGTCGGCAAATCTTGCTCCGATGGGCTGCATAAAGCGGCTGTGAAAGGGGGCGCTGACGTTGAGCGGCACAAAGCGAAAACCCTGATCGTAACTGAAAGTCGCACGCAAACGGCTTTCCGCTTCGGGCAGGGCGCTGAGATAGCCGCTGATAACCACCTGATGGGCGGAGTTAGCGTTGGCCACATCCAGGGGCAGATCGGCCAGATCGTGACGTACTTTTTCCAGATCAATGTTGCTGGAGATCACGGCCGCCATGCCGCCCACACCAACGGGCACGGCCTGCTGCATGAGTTGACCGCGGATATGGACGATTTTTACGGCTTCAGCCAAAGATAGCACTCCCGCCGCCGTAAGGGCGGTGAACTCTCCGAGACTATGACCGCCGAATATGCTGGGAGCAAAGCCGTAACGAAAATGCAGGCCGCGCAGGGCGGCAATCTCCGTAGTCAGCAGGCACGGCTGAGTAAACTCCGTCAGGTTTAAGCGTTCATCGTCACGAAAACAAAGCAGGGACACATCCCAACCGAGAGCATCCGACGCCTCTTCATAGGTTTGTCGGCTGACGGCAAGCTCATCGTTAAAATCCTTTCCCATGCCCGTTCGCTGCGCGCCCTGACCGGGGAATACCGCTGCCACAATCTTTCCCATCGCTTCTTTTAACTCCAGATCAAAGAAATATCTATTTTGGCATCATGAATATCTCGGCACGGAAATACCTACGCCACCGCCTGCAGCCCGCCTAAATATCTTGCAACATACCGGGACATTGAATATTTTATTTTAGAAAGCGGGCTGTTGTTCCGGGGGGCTTATATTACAGATGAGAGTGCAGAGTCAAGTGCAATCGGTCTGCTTTATTTTACACCTCTGTATCATTCCTATTACCTGTAATCATATCACGTGCATCGGGGTCAGGGTGCAAACGGCAGTGTTTCACGTGAAACACTGCCGTCACTTTGCCATATCCGTTAGATCCTCAGCGGACAAGCCTCGCAACGCCTTTCCTTCCCGCAGAATGACTTGCCTGCATTTACCAGGAGAGCGTGGTACTGATTGTAGAGAGAAACGCTGACGGGAAGGTTGCCCATAAACAAGGCCTGAATCTCTGCATAACGTTCCTTACCTGCTAAAATGCCGTGACGCTCCAGAATTCTTCTTGTATAGGCGTCAATAACAAAGACCGGTTTTTCACCGGCATAAAGTAAAATACTGTCGGCTGTTTCATCTCCAATGCCTTTAATTTGAAGGAGTTTTTCCCTGAGTAGCCAGTGATCTTGCGCAAACATCTTGTCCAGTTGGCCATCATATTCATCATGAAGAAATCGGACAAAAGTTGCCAGTCTCCGGGCCTTGACGTTATAATACCCTGACGATCTTATCAACGCCGCCAGCGTATCTATGGGGGTTTCATATATGTCTTGCGGATGGAGAATATCCGCCTCTTTTAATTTTGCAATAGCATACGTAACATTGCGCCAGGCCGTATTCTGCGTTAAAATGGCGCCGACAATGACTTCAAATGGCGAATCAGCAGGCCACCAGCGGAGGTTGCCGAAATGGCCATCAAGCCTGTCGTACATCGTCAGGAGGCGCTTGGCAATGCCGCGAGCGGTTTCCATGGCGTCTCACTTGCAGATGAACCCGTCAGGGACGAATCGGCACCCAGGTGGTGAACTTCCCCCTTTTTATTAAAAGTGACACGCCTTCTTTGCTGCCGGCCTTGCCAATCTCCCGCTGATAATCCTTCAGGGAATTGACTTTTACCTTGTTGACCTGCAGGATGAGATCCTGGGGGCGAATGCCGGCTTCATCGGCGGGACTGCCATCCGTTACCTCGACTACAATAACGCCTGCCTTTTGTGAAATGCCAAGACGATTGGCAATTTCAGGAGTAAGTTCCTGCACGGCCAGACCGAAATATTCGCCGCCGGCCGCCAGATCAGCTTTGTCAGTACGTGCCGCAATCAACACCTGAAAAACCTTTTCCTGACCGTCATGGAGGGCCTTGATTTCCACCTTTTCTCCTACGCGGAAATCAGCCACGATCACCAATAATTCGTGAGAGTTCTTAATCGGCCGGCCATTTACCGCCGTGATGACATCCCCGGACTTCAGGCCTGCCTTGGCTGCCGGGTCACCTTCAAACACCTCCGCGATCAAGGCCCCGGTGGGCTCTTTAAGCTTCAGGTTTTTGGCAATTTCCTCAGTGACATCCTGGATAGAAACACCAAGCCAGCCCCTTGATACTTCTCCCCTGGTTTTCAGTTCAGGCAGCATACGGTTGGCCATATTGATGGGAATGGCGAAACCAATGCCCTGGCCCTGGGCAACAATCGCCGTATTTATGCCGATCACCTTGCCGTCCATACTGAAGAGTGGCCCCCCGCTGTTTCCGGGGTTAATGGAAGCATCCGTTTGAATAAAATTATCATAAGGACCGGCGCCGATGACACGACCTTTGGCACTGACGATGCCCGCAGTAACGGTTTGTTCCAGGCCAAAGGGATTACCGATTGCCATCACCCAGTCGCCGACGCGTAATTTATCGGAATCGCCTATCTCTACGACCGTCAGACTCTTATTGGGCTTGATTTTAATCAGGGCGATGTCTGTTTTTACGTCCTTGCCAATAATCTTGGCTTCATACTCCTTTTCCCCGTCCGGTAACTTAACCAGGATCTTGTCTGACTGCTCCACAACATGATTATTGGTGAAGATGTAACCATCGGGACTGATGATGAATCCCGACCCCAGACTTTTTTGCTTGAACTCGCGTTGCGGGATATCACCAAAAAACTTTTCGAAAAAATCATCACGCCCGAAAAAACGATCGAAAGAGTTGCCGCCGCCAAAGGGCGCTCTCTGCATGCCACCTTGTTGCCGAAGCGTTTTGGTGGTACTGATGTTTACGACCGCGGGCTTTAATTTTTCCGCCAGATCGGCAAACGAAACGGGCGCCCGCACCATGTCAACCGGGCCCAATGCAGAAGCCAATTGGACATCAGGCACTTTGGGAGCGAAAGCAGAGCGCAGTACTTCCACCAGAGAAACGATGAAAAAGGCGACCAGAAACGCCAGGAAAAACATCATGAATGATTTTCTATTTTTGCTTTCTTTTAACATCTAAAACCCCCAGTCGCTCAGAAGACATAATCTCTAATGGAATTATCGCCAAAAAATATCGTGGGCATTATAAGCATAATTTTATGATTGTCAATGATTATTGACAACACCGAATTGCCTCAAATAAAATGTTACCCAAGGAGGGGTTAAAAAGGGATCGTTGACTCATAATTCGATGTTACCGAACATCGAATTGCAGCTATTTACTGTTCAAAACCGACGTTCAATGATGTACTGGGAAATTGTCAGAAGAGCGGTTTTCGCGTCGGAATCAGGAAAAACTTGCAGCAAGTTTTCAGCGTTGTCTATGTATGCCCTGGCCTTGGCGAGCGCATAATTCACGCCGTCATACTTGTGAATCAAGTCCACAATCTCCAGCAATTGATCGGCGCCCTCTGCTTTATGCTGCACCACTTTTTTAATCAGATTCTTTTCTTTGGCCGAACATTGTTTCAAGACCCAGATAAGCGGAAGGGTAATCTTGCCTTCCGTCAGATCCTTGCCGACCGCCTTCCCAAAATCATCTTCCTTGGCGACGTAATCCAGCGTATCGTCAGTTATTTGATAGGCGGAACCGAGCCGCATGCCGAATCTGGCCAGCGCCTCAATCTGTGCGTCCGGGGCATTGCCCAGTATCCCCCCCACGGCGCAGGCAGTTGATATGAGGAGCGAGGTTTTTTTCTCGATGATGGACAGGTATTCCTTCTCCGTAAGGTTGATTTTGCCGCACTTGACTAACTGAAATATTTCCCCCTCGGACATGGTGTTGGTCGTCTGGGAAACCAGCTTCATGATGGCGAGGTTGCCGTCGGAGGTCATGAGTTTGAAAGCGGTGGAATAGAGGTAATCGCCCACGAGGACACTGGCGGCATTGCCCCAGATTTTATTGGCTGAAACGCTGCCCCGTCTTATCTCGGCGCTGTCTATAACGTCGTCATGGAGCAGAGTGGCGGTATGCACGAACTCGATGACGACAGACATGTTGTCGCGCCGTTCCCCCCGGTAGCCGCAGAGATCGGCGGCGGCGAGCAGGAGCAGCGGCCGAAAGCGCTTGCCCCCGCTGCCGATGATGTGATGGATAACCTGCGGAATGAGGTGGATGTCCGAGCGAAGAGACTCTTCCATGCACTCCTCCACGCGGTTTAAATCGTCGCTGTAACGCTGAAATACGTCCTGTATCTGCATGCCGCCTCTGTTCTGGAATGGGCCAAACTGTGGTTTGCACTTTATTCCAATAACGGAGAGATGTCAAACCTTTCTCGTGCCCAGGCAATACTAGGGACATGAAATACCGTCTTCCTCCTACCATGAATTCGTATAGAATGATGTATAATAGGTTTGTGCGGATTTAGGTATTTGTTCATGGGAAGGCAGGAGGACTCATTTCTTCCTGGGCATTAGAGCCCTTATTTCAGTACGTCCCAAGCTTCTATGAACCATAATAGGTTGGTTGGATCGATTGAATCCTTGTCACGCTGGAGGATTGGTCTGGAGGCTTTCCGGACAGGTATTATTATGATTCCCTGGGCCTGTATGAAGTTCCAATCAAGGCTCCTTGGGTACAAAATGTGAAGGCAACCGGATGAAGATAATCGGTAAGCCGTATTCGGGAAAACCGAACGTACGGAATTGACGAGGGGGAGCTGGAGATAGAGCCCTCAGAGCTACTACGCCAGCTCTCTACTCTACTGAAGTGATAATCAAGTCAGGGCTGCTTTTGACGGTGTCTGTCAAGTCAAATACGGGTCAGGACACTCCATCAGGAGTAGGCAATGCAATATGTTATGGCAAAATCTTCTTGACATGCAAGGCCGCTTTTCTTATTGTCCCAAATCATTAAGCCCGTGCTTTTCAGTCGCACCGCTCCTGTAGTCGGTGATCATTCTTCGCCTATCGGGCGTGTGCGCTTTTCCATGGACCATATCGGATGTGCATGCAATGCCCGAAATCACCTGCTACATGACACAAGTTCCACGGCCTGTAGGCTTATTCACTCTGCCTGCGCCGATTTTTCTGCCTAATTTCTGTTTTCACAAGGTTCACTCATCGTGAAGCCAGCACGAATCTCACTTGGCATCGCAGCGCCGGCCGCGGTGCTCGCCGCTACCTGGTTGCTCGTTCCGCTCCTTGCGGAATTACCATCTTCGCTCGTCGGCATCAGGGTCTATGGCGTGCATTTCGTGCTGGCACTCGGCTTCGTCGTAAGCCTCGCATTCCGGCGCGGACGCGTCGTGCTGGCACTGCTCACACTCGGCATTGCCTACGCATGTTACGCACTGCTGCTGCAGAAAGGGCTTGCCGGTTTTCAGGCACGCACGGTGTTCATAGCTTTAAGCGTGTTCATACCATTCAATTTTGCGGCCCTGAGTCTCATCAAAGAGCGCGGCACGTTCAACATTTACGGCGTGCGACGGGTATCAATAATTGCTCTTGAAGCCGCTTTTACCTGGTGGATCGTGATGGCAGCTAAAACCGAAACCACGGCTGGGGCTTATGCGCCGCTGTGTGATACCAAGTTGTTTGCGGGATCGCCGATTCCGCAGCTTGGACTTACGATAATCGCGCTGAGCCTCACAACCTGCCTGATCGTGTGGTACATAAAGCGCTCGCCGCTGGATATTGGCTTAGCTGCAGCAGTGCTTGCCTTCGGCATAGGGATGAACGGCATCGCCACGCCGAATTTATTTCCCGTGTTCATCATGACAGCCGGATTGATACTCATCGTCGCGGTGCTGCAGACCACGTACCGTATGGCGTTCCGTGACGAACTTACCGGGCTGCCGAGCCGGCGCGATCTGAATGAGAGCATGATGCAACTCGGCCGGCGTTATACGATTGCGATGCTCGATGTCGACCACTTCAAGAATTTCAATGACACCTACGGTCATGATCTCGGCGACCAAGTACTGAAGATTGTTGCAAGGAAAATCGCGGAAGTGGGTGGCGACAGCAAACCCTACCGTTATGGAGGCGAGGAATTCACCCTGCTTTTTCCGGGCAAAGACATTGACCACGCAATCCCGCATCTTGAAGCACTGCGCAAGTCCATTGCCGACTACGAGCTGGCGCTGCGCGCATCTGACCGCCCGGAGCAAATAAAGTCATTCCAACGGAAGCGCGGCGCGTTCCACACCGCAAAATCGGTATCAGTCACCATCAGCATCGGCGTCGCTGAACGCACCGAAAAGCTTACCACGCCGATCTCCGTGGTCAAGGCCGCAGACAAGGCGCTCTATCGCGCTAAGAAACGAGGACGCAATCGATTAAGTAAGTGAGGCCGTCCCGGAAAAACAGGTGGCTTGAATCTTTACGCAAGGGGAAAGACAGGAGAAGCGCCATCAGCTGGTTGTGTCTCAGCGGCGTTCTTCAAAGCAGAGTTTATCCATATTTTCCGGCGGGGCGAGAGGATACCGGCCATCATAACAGGCCAGACAGAAGCTGTCGAGAGCCATTCCCGTTGCCTCCAGCATGCCGGGCAGGCTCAGGTAGTGCAGGGAGTCCAGGCCGATGAATTTGGCAATCTCCGCGACATTTTCATTTTGAGCGGCCAGTAGTTCGCCTTTTGAGGAAAAATCGATCCCATAGGGGCAGGGATGGGTTGTCGGCGGGCAACTGACCACCATGTGCAACTCCTTGACGCCTATTTCCCGCAGGTTTTTAACCCGGTTGCGGCTGGTGGTACCCCTGATGATGGAGTCTTCCACGATCATCACCCGCTTGCCCTGCAAGAGAGGGCGCACCGGATTCAGTTTGACCCGCACGCCGAAATCACGCATGGGCTGGGTGGGCTGGATGAAGGTCCGGCCCACGTAGTGATTGCGGATCATGCCCAATTCAAAAGGCAGGCCGCTTTCCTCCGCGTAACCGAGCGCCGCATAGATGCCCGAATCGGGAAAGGGCATGACCAGGTCCACGTCGGGCTGATATTCCTTCGCTAAGTGATGTCCCAGACGCTTGCGGCAGAGATAGACATTCTGACCGAAGATCTGACTGTCGGGCCGGGCAAAGTAGATCAGTTCGAAGATGCAATGCGCCGGCGGCAGTTTGGGGAAGGCCATGATGCTGTGCAGGCCCTGGTCGTCTATGATGATAATTTCTCCGGGCGCCACATCCCTGATATACGTGGCCCCCACTAGGTCAAAGGCGCAGGTTTCCGAGGCAATGACCCAGCCGCCGTTCAACTTCCCGAGCGCCAGGGGCCGAAAGCCGCGGGGATCGCGTGCCGCAATGACCTGCGTCCGGGTCAGCATGACAATACTGTAGGCGCCTTCAACCCGGCCCAAGGCATGGATTAACGCCTGTTCCAGGCCGTCCTGGAGATGGGCGGCCAGCAGGTGGATGATGACTTCCGTGTCCATGGTGGACTGAAAAAGGGAGCCGCGCGCTTCCAGCTCCGCCCGCAGAAGGTAGGCATTGACGAGATTGCCGTTGTGGGCCAGGGCGTAATATTCATCGCCGTGATGCACGAGGAACGGCTGGGCATTGGAGATGACGGAAGAACCCGTGGTGGAGTACCGCACATGACCGATGGCCAGATGACCGGGCAGTTTGGACAGGGTATCTTCCTTGAAGACTTCCAGGGCCAGTCCCATACCCTTGCGCTCCAGAACCTGGCAGCCGTCCGCCGTGGCAATGCCGGCACTTTCCTGCCCCCGGTGCTGGAGGGCAAAGAGGCCAAAAAAGGCCACCCGGGCCGCATCTTCGTGCCCGTAAACGGCAAAGACCCCACATTCATGACGCGGGCTTTCTGATGTATCGTCGTCCAAGCTATCCCTCATCTTTCACCTGAGAATGTATTAACAAATCCCCCTGAATCCCCCTTTGCTAAAGGGGGACGTTGTTGTCCCTCTCCTTTGGCAAAGGGAATTTGATGATTCCCCTCTTTGGCATAGAGGGGTAGGGGAGATTTGCATGGTATTCCTGAAGCGACATCACCTGCCACTCTTCCTGCTGCAGGGCGGCTATCGCCTCGCTCAGCGCCTTGGCTCCGGCAATGGTGGTGGTGTATAGCACATTATAAACCAGGGCGCCACGCCGGATATGATAAGCATCCATGCTGGATTTACGTCCAACGCTGGTGTTGATCACGAGCTTGATTTCACCATTTTTGATATAATCCACCGCGTGCGGTCGCCCCTCGCTTACCTTCAAAATGGTTTCCGCAGTCACGCCGTGTGCGCACAGATGGGATGCCGTCCCCCGGGTGGCCAGAATCTGGAAGCCCTGTTCCTGAAAGGTGCGGGCGATGGGAATTATTTTATCCTTATGAGAGTCGTGGACGCTGATAAAAACCTTCCCGGCGCGGGGCAGCGTAAATCCGGCCGCCATCTGCGACTTGGCAAAGGCGAGGCCGAAGGAATGGTCTATACCCATCACCTCGCCCGTGGATTTCATTTCCGGCCCCAGCAGGATATCTACATTGGGAAAGCGGTTAAAGGGGAAAACCGCTTCTTTCACGGAGATATGCGCCGGCTGCGGGGCGACCGTAAAACCCAGTTCCTTGAGCGTTTTTCCTAGCATCACCTTGGTGGCCAGCTTGGCCAGCGGGACGCCGATTGCCTTACTGACAAAGGGGACAGTGCGGGAGGCCCGGGGATTCACCTCCAGGACATACAGAACGCCGTTCTTCACTGCATATTGAATATTCATGAGGCCCACCACGTGCAATTCCCGGGCAATCATCTTAGTCTGAACAGTAATGGTATCGAGAAGTTCCCGTGAGAAGGTGATTGCCGGCAGGACGCAGGCGCTGTCTCCCGAATGGATGCCCGCCTCTTCGATATGCTCCATGATGCCGGCGACCACTGTTTCTGTCCCGTCGCTGATGGCGTCCACGTCCACCTCGATGGCGTCTTCCAGAAACTTGTCAATGAGAATGGGGTGATCGGGCGAGGTGATGATAGCCTTGGCCATGAATTGACTCAAGGTATCGGCATCATAGACGATTTCCATGGAGCGCCCCCCCAGGACATAGGAAGGGCGGACGAGAACGGGGTAGCCGATCCGCTCGGCGGCGCGGACCGCCCCGGCGACGTCGGTGGCCGTGTCGTTATCGGGCTGGTTCAGGTTGAGTACCCGCACAATCTCCTGAAAACGCTCCCTGTTTTCGGCGCGGTCAATGGCATCGGGCGATGTGCCGAGGATCTTCGCCCCCGCCGCTTCTAATCCCCGGGCCAGATTGAGGGGCGTCTGCCCTCCGAATTGGACGATGACCCCGTCGGGATTTTCCCGCTTGATGATATGCAGCACATCCTCAAGGGTCAGGGGCTCGAAGAAGAGTTTGTCCGACGTGTCGTAGTCCGTGCTCACCGTTTCGGGATTGGAATTGACCATAATGCTCTCCACGCCCTCTTCCCGCAGGGCAAAGGAGGCATGGACGCAGCAATAATCAAATTCGATGCCCTGGCCGATGCGGTTCGGGCCGCCGCCCAGGATGACCACCTTCCGCCGCCGGGAGGGATTGGCTTCATCCTCCGTTTCATAGGTCGAGTAATAGTAAGGGGTATAGGCCTCGAATTCGGCGGCGCAGGTGTCAACGAGCTTGTAGACGGGCAGGATGTTGCGGTCAAAACGCATTTGCCGGATCTCCGCCTCCGTTTTGTGCCACAGTTCGCTCAAGCGGCGATCGGAAAAGCCCCAACTTTTGGCTTCTGTAATCAATGCGTCGGAGGGCGGCGCCGCGGCAATCAGCCTCTCGGCATCAATAATCTCCCGGAGCTGGTTCAAAAACCAGGGATCAATCCTCGTCAGCGCGTGGATCTGCTCCATAGCCATACCCTGTTGCAGGGCCGTGGCTACGTAAAAGAGGCGCTCCGAATTGGGCTTCAATAATCTGCTCCGCAGAAATTCTTCCGGATTGGGATGATCAGGCAAGATAATGGAAAGTCCGAAATGGCCCGTTTCCAGCGAGCGGACGGCTTTCTGCAGCGCCTCCTTAAAAGTCCGGCCAATGGCCATGGTTTCACCGACCGATTTCATGGAGGTGGTCAGCACATCTTCCGTTTCGGGAAACTTCTCAAAGGTCCAGCGCGGGATCTTGACGACGCAATAATCAATCGTCGGTTCAAAAGAGGCCATCGTCTCTTTGGTGATGTCGTTGGGTATCTCATCCAAGGTGTAGCCGATCGCCAGTTTGGCGGCAATCTTGGCAATCGGGAAACCCGTGGCCTTGGAAGCCAGGGCGGAGGAGCGGGAAACGCGCGGATTCATTTCGATAACCGTCATTTCACCGGTTTGCGGGTGGACGGCAAACTGGACGTTCGAGCCACCCGTCTCCACGCCGATTTCCCGCATGATGGCGATAGCCGCGTTGCGCATCTGCTGATATTCCCGATCCGTCAAGGTCTGGGCCGGCGCTACAGTGATGGATTCGCCCGTATGCACGCCCATGGGGTCAAAGTTTTCGATCGAGCAGATGATAACCACATTGTCCGCCCGGTCGCGCATCACCTCTAGTTCATATTCCTTCCAGCCCAGGATAGATTCTTCGAGCATGATTTCATGGATCATGCTGGCATCCATCCCCGCTTTGGCCTGTTCCGCCAGTTCTTCGCGGTTATAGGCAACGCCACTGCCCGTGCCCCCCAGGGTAAAGGAGGGTCGGATAATGATGGGAAAACCAATCTCGGCGGCGACGGGAAAAACCTCTTCCATCGTCCGGGCAAAACCGCTCCGCGGCACCCGGAGGCCGATGTTTTCCATGGCCTGGCGGAATTTTCCACGATCTTCAGCCTTGTGAATGACCTCAAGCGACGCCCCGATCATTTCCACGCCATAGCGTTCCAGGACGCCACTCTCCGCCACGGCGACCGCCGTATTCAGACCCGTTTGTCCGCCCAGCGTGGGCAGCAGGGCGTCGGGCCGTTCCCGCGCGATGATCTTGGTTACCGCTTCCGGTGTAATAGGCTCAATATAGGTCCGGTCGGCCGTCTCCGGGTCCGTCATGATGGTGGCCGGATTGCTGTTGATGAGAATGACCTGGCAGCCTTCCTCCTTCAGCGCCTTGCAGGCCTGGGTGCCCGAATAGTCAAATTCGCAGGCCTGGCTGATAATGATCGGCCCGGATCCGATGATCAGTATTTTGTTTAAATCCTTCCTTTTCGGCATGATCTTTCCTTATAAGCTATCCCTACCACTTTGGAGGCACAGTATCAAGCCAAGTTAATTTAAATAAAGTGGTAAAAATGGGTTCAAAGCAGGGAGGAGTAAGGAAACGTCGTGGTGGCGGAAAAGAAGTGATGGTTCGACAGGCTCACCATGCACGGCGTCCGCCTATCCTGAGCCTGTCGAAGGGTTCACTGATTATTGCTTCCGCAGCTTATACTCCCGTGCCGCCCGGATAAAACTGGTGAACAGGGGATGCGGGTTGGTGGGACGGGATTTGAATTCCGGGTGAAACTGGCAGCCCAGAAACCAGGGATGATCCTTGATTTCCACGATTTCCGCCAGACTGCCGTCAGGTGAGCTACCCGTAATGCGCAATCCCCTGGCCATCATGGCGTCCTTAAAATCGTTATTGAATTCATAGCGATGCCGGTGCCGTTCACTGATTTCAGGCACCTGGTAGGCATCATAGGCCAAAGAATCCCTGTCCAGCACACAAGGAAAAGCGCCTAACCTCATGGAGGCGCCTTTTTCCTTGATCTGCTTCTGCTCGGGAAGGAGATCAATCACGGGGTACGGAGTATTTTCATCGAACTCGGAACTATTGGCCTGATCCAGCAGGACCACATGCCGGGCATATTCCACGACCGCCATCTGCATCCCCAGACAGATGCCGAAAAAGGGGATTTTGTGTTCCCGCGCCTGCTCTATAGCGCAGATCATACCTTCAATCCCGCGGGCGCCAAACCCGCCGGGAACCAGGATGCCATCTGCTTCGGTCAAAAGCGCTCCGTACCCTTCCTTTTCTATTCCTTCCGCATCCACGAAACGGAGGGTTACCCGGCAATCGTTGGCAATCCCGGCATGCATGAGCGCTTCGTTCAAGCTTTTATAGGAATCGGTCAGGTTGACATACTTGCCGACGATGGCGATGCAAACCTCCCCGGCAGAAGGGTGGCAGAACTTGCTGACCACATCTTCCCAAGCTTCCAGGTGCGGCCGGCCGGTCCAGATGTTCAGCAACTCCACGATCTTTTCGTCCAGTCCTTCGCGATGGAAAACAAGGGGCACCTCGTAGATGCATTCCACATCCTTGGCCGTAAAGACCGCCGCCACTTCCACATTGCAGAAAAGGGAAATCTTGGCCTTGATCTCTTCGGATAGAAAATTTTCCGTGCGGCACAGCAGGATATCCGGTTGTATGCCTATCTCCCGCAGGGCCTTGACGCTGTGCTGGGTCGGCTTGGTCTTGACCTCGCCGGCGGTTTTGAGGTGAGGAACCCAGGTCAGGTGAATGAAAATGGCGTTCTTTCCACCCACCTCGTTGCGAAACTGCCGGATCGCCTCCAGAAAGGGCAGGCTTTCTATATCTCCCACGGTGCCGCCGATCTCCACAATGGCCACATCAAATCCCGTGGCCGTCGCCTTGATATAGTCCTTGATTTCGTTCGTGATATGGGGGATTACCTGTACGGTCTTGCCTAAATAATCGCCTTTCCTCTCCTTGGTAATCACGGAAAAGTACACCTGGCCCGTGGTGAGATTATTTCCCTTGCTCATGCGTGTGGAACAGAAGCGTTCGTAATGGCCCAGATCCAGATCTGTTTCCGCGCCGTCGTCCGTCACAAAGACTTCGCCGTGCTGGAAGGGGCTCATCGTCCCGGGATCCACGTTGATATAAGGATCGAGCTTTTGGTTGGTCACCCGCAGGCCCCGGCATTCCAGCAGGGCCGATATGGAAGCGGCCGCCAGTCCCTTTCCCAGAGAGGAAAGCACCCCGCCGGTCACAAAAATGAATTTCGTCTTCATAATTTCTCCTTTGCTTCCTGCCTGATCCGCTCGGCGAGCACCTCCACCGGTTCACCCAGCAGGGACGCCATCGGCAGCAGCGAAAGGTAGCGGTCATCCCAGGGCAGGTTGTACTCATTGATGAGATTGCGGATGTCGTTATAGCGGTAGCCGAGAACGTCCTGCTTGGCGCGCAGCGTCAGCGTTTCGTTGAAGGCCACATGCATCAGGAGTAGTGACGACGCATGCGTCGCCCCTGCACGCGCATCCTGCAGCGGCAGAATAACAATGGCCGCGCCGTCCGCTTTGCCGTAACCAACGTAGAGATGGTTCGTGCTGACGATGGTCCGCTTGGTGCCCATGAGGACGCCCCCCGCCTCCGCCCGCGATCTCATGCCTAAGGAAATACCGGCTCTTTTACGAATGGAAATGGTTGAGAAATCAGCCGGTTTTCCTCCTGCATCCAAATTTCCGATATCGTAGAGGGTGTAGCCCTTGATCTCCCCGATAGCCGGCTGCAGGACCGTCAAGGCTAAAATATTCCTGGTGGTCAGGGAATGAGTGGAATAATTCAACTCTTTCAAGAGCTCGAAAATAATGCCCGTGACGGGCGGTTCTTTTCTGCTGGTACCCACGGTTACCGTCTTGGCCTGATGTCTGATGGCGTCTATGGGCCGGGAAAGCTCATCTATGGCCTGACCCAGCGTAATGTCGAGGAGCTCGCCGGGCCAGGTAAAACCTTCGGCGCCCGGAAACTCATGCCAGAAATCATCAAGCGGCAGCTTTCCCGCCGCATACTTGAGGAGCAGCACGAGATCGGAAATCGTTTTCACGTGCGAGAAAGAAAACGCCCCCTGCTGCCGGCGCTGATTAAATTCCTGATAAAATTCCCTTACCGTCCGATGGAACCGGCGGTCGGCCATTTTTTCATAGAGGGAATATTTATCCCGAATCTGATCCGTCAGGGCCGCATTGAGGCGAGCTCGAAAGGCCCGGAAGAAAACGGCCTCTTCATCAATGGCGCGGGCCGCAAAATATCCCCATAAATGGCCGGCAACGGTATTGAGAATGACGGGCAAAGGCAGCGGCGCACGCGGCAGCTCGATGACGGCGTCGGCGATGCCGTGAAAGCGATCTTCCCCCTCATCGGTAAAAACGATCACCCCGGCCTTATGGGCCTTAAAAATGGCCACATCCTTGATAATATCGCCCAGCACGGCTTCCGGGGTGCCGGACGCACAAACAATGATCAGAGGTTCGGCAGACAAGTCTATATGTTTTTTATTTTCCACCACATCGGAGGAAATAGTGCGGTAACAAAGTTCGGAGAGCTTGATTCTGATCTCGTCGGCGGCCGCCTTATTGGGGCCGCTGCCCACCACGGCCCAGTATTTCTTCTGTCCGGCTTCCTGCTGCGCTGCCAGTTGAATTTGCTCTTTCTTTTCCAGCACGCGCGTCATCAGGGCGGGCGCCTGCTCCAGAATGCCCAACTCCTCGGCAATGAACGCGTCGGCCCGGGTTCCGAGCAACAGGGCCAGATAAAGGGCCAGGATGTGACCGGCCACTATCTGGGAATAGAAGGCCTTGGTGGAAGCCACGGACATCTCGATATCCCGCCCGTCGCTGGTATAAAATACTCCCTGCGCCTTGGTCGTAATATCGGATTGCCGGCGATTGACGATCGCCACTACCATCGCGCCGCGTTCCACCGCCATCGCCACGGCACGGTTGGTGTCTGTCGTGGTTCCCGACTGGGTGATGGCAATAATCATCGTATCGTGCAGGCGATCGGCCAGGCAAAAACCGCTGAGCTCGGAAGCAACCCTGGCATTAACCTTGATGGAACTGCCTTCCAGATACCTTTCCAGGGCGCAGGCAATCGCTTCACCGGCTACCGCCGCTGTGCCGTGCCCCGTAACGACGATCCGCGTAATTTGGCCGGCAAGCAGGGCCTCTTTCAATGCGGGCGGAACAACATCCTCGCCGAGGTTGAAGGTGACTGCCGGGCCCGTTTCCTGCCTGGCAATGAGGTATTTGCCGCGTAGCGTTTTCTGCACGGACAGCCCGGCTTCCGTAATTTCTTTCAGGAAATAATGCGGGTAATCCCCTCGATCTATGTCGCGCGTGGTGATCTCGGCCCTCTTGATCTGCTCCGCCTGAATGACGAGCGGCGTACCATCATAGAAGCAGGCGCTGATGCCGGCCAGTCCTCCCGCAGATTCCTGAGCAAGGATAAAGATCTGACCGGCCGTTCCATCGGTATCGTTCCGGGAGCGTTTTTCTCCATCCATTTTGAGAAAGAAAGGCGTCATTTCGACCAGACCGTAGAGCTCCGAGGAAAATACATACTGATCGGGAGCAATTCCCACATAAAGAGACTGGCCGCTCCCTTTCAAGGCCAGGAAAACCTTGCCGGGTTCCACGTTGCTCACCATGGCAATGGCGTGCGAGCCTTCAAAATCATTCACGGCCCGCCGGAAGGCCGTTGCCAGGTCATCGCCGCCCTGCAGATATTTCTGGATGGTCAGGGGAATGATCTTGGTATCCGTCGTCACTGCCGGGGCAATAGATCCCGCTCCCTGCTCCATGTCCTGCCGCAGACGCAGATAGTTGTCAATATCGCCATTCAGGACCACGCTGATCGTCCAGGCGCCTTTCCCGTAGCGGGGATAGTTTTCCTCAGTACTGACGGTGACATCGGCGCCGTCATCCCGCAGGATAAAATTGTTTACCGGGTGGCAGTTTTCCTGCGTGATGGAACCTACGGAAGCCCAACGGGTGTGAACGAAGGCCGTGTCCAGGACCGCCTCGATCCCGGCCAGGGCATTGAAGATGATATCCTCCTGAATCGCCTTTCTTAAATTCGCCGCATTGCGCCCCAGCTCCCCCACGATGGAGGAGGTTTTATAGGTGAAGGAAAGAAAGTCGTTCCCTCCCCCTGCGGCCCGGCCTGGCCTATCCGGCAAGGAAGCAGCATTGACGGAACCATTTACCAGGTCGCCGCATTGGCTCCGGCGGGAAAATTCTTCCTGAAGACCCGGCGTGGCCAGGATGGCCTGCAACTGATCGCGGCCGGAAGGATTTAACGCCCAGGCTATCTGGAGGCCCGCCGAATCCCTGCCCCGCACCTCCAGCCGGTCCAGGCAATTGAAAAGAAAATTGATCTTTTTAAATTTCCGCAAAGCGGCAGAGCCAATTTCCTGCCGCTGGGGGGCGCCAGCAAGCGCGAGTATTTTTCCCACATTCCCCAGTACATCGCGCTCGGCCATCCAGGCAATATCGCGCAGCATAACCAAGCGGCCATTGATCGCCTCCATTTTGACGGTGGAAAAGAAACCCGCCTTTTCCTCGACAAGTCTCTCCTCCCGGGACAATAGTTCTTTAATTTCTTTAACAATTCCGGTTAACTGGATGACGAGGGCGGTATCGCCAAAGAGGCGAAGGAAGTTGTTATCCTCCTGCAAAGAACGGATACACTGCTCCATCTCCTCCAGGCAACCGTCGCCATCCAGGTAATGTGTCGGCGGCAAAGAACCGGCCATAATGGCCGACAGGCCCCTGGCGCGGATCTTTTGCAGGAGATCGCCCATACGTTCCAGGCAATCGCCATCAGGCTGGACAGGAGCGCCCTTGACAGTCACGACGCCGGCCAAACCGCAACACAGGAGCTGCCGGCGCAAGGGGAAAATAATGATGGCCGGCCCGCATACCTTGCGGGTATCGCGGCCTATGTATATCCGGTATTTTTTTAACGATTGGAAGGTTTGCGCAATGTATTTAAACCACATGAATTATCCTAAGTTGAGTGAAAGGTGAATAATTTGTTCTTTTCACCTTTCACTATTCACTGTTAAAGAAACGTAAGGAGGGCAGAACTGCGAGCGCCCGGCCGGAAACCTGCTCCACAATCCGTTGCAACCACTGTGTCCCGGCCTGTCTGGCATCCGCATTCAAGGCCCTGATCACGGCGATATAGTCGTCGCCGGGCGACCCCTGTTTGAGGAACATCTCGAGAAATGTGTCACGATATCGCCGCATCACGTCGTCTGCCTCCAGCGGCGCTTGCAAACAGACCTCCAGCTCCGGCCATTTTTCCGCCAGCTCCAGTTGCCGGCGGAGCATATCCACTTCACCGCCGCCCTTAGACTTACCAAGAGCCGCGGATTTATGCATCTTTTCGGAAAATACTCGCAATTGCTTGATCCGTTCCCCGATGGCCGACTCGATAAGATCAAGGGCGCCGGCCATGAGCGCCTCGCCCATTTCCCGTTTCCGGAAGAAAGGACTGCGCACGTGCAGATACCATTGCTGCAGGGCCAAGAGGTTCGCGATATAGTTGATATTATTATAAACTTTCCCTCTTATATCCCCGTAGAAACCGGCCTGATAATCCTGCCGGAGCGGTCGGCCTTCCCCACCGTGCAGCAACTTGGCGCCTGCACTGTCGCGTCGCCAGACCGTACCGGCGGTAATGACCGTACCATAATCAATCCTGAGCGGACCAACCATCCCCCCCTGGCCGCCGAGAAAAATGGGGGCTTGGTCGAGCATGACTCCCTGCGGAACATCGCCGATCAGGGAAGGGGTGGCCTTATCCTGTTGCGGTGTGTAATTGAAATGCACATAAGAACTGCCGACCTCGCTATGAGCATCGCGGCCCGTACCTCCGGCCATCAGGCAGTCGCAAAAATTAATCAGGCTGCCCAGGGTGACAAAGGGAAAAAGGATGGTCTGCTTCAGGCCCACCGTATGCCCGGCTTTGGTTTCCTCCTCCAGGAGCGTCCCCTCGCGCACATGCGCCCCGTCGGCCAGGCTTGCCTTATCTAAAAAAACGGAGGATTGAAAAAATCCTCCGTTCAGCTCCACCTGACGCCCCAACCGGCAATCAACGACTGTGGCCGGTCCCTCCGCGCCTATTTTCACGCCGGCAGAAATAAGGGTTTGGGAACCAAATATTTTCGTTCCGCTGTAAAACACCACCTCCTGGCCGGAAATTCTGTCTACCGATACCTCCGCACCGATTTCCACAGAAAAGGGTGCGGCCATCCGGACTCCTTTCGCCATTATTTCCCTTACCTTGACCGGTAATGTCATGAACCTTGTACCCTATTCCTGTGAATTGTCTATGCCCAGTTTGACCATTTTTTTCTGAAAGGTATTCCTGTTGATCCCCAGATAGGCCGCCGCCGCGCCCTTGGCGTTATTGCTGCGCTGCAAGGCTATCTTGAAAAGACTTCTCTCCACCATCGCCAGAATATTTTCATGCAACCTGCATTTCCCTCCGTTGAACGAATGCAGCAGGGTAGTTATATCGGCCAGCTTTTGTTCTATCACGTCTTCGACGACCGAAGCAGTGGCCGCCTTTTCCTTCACCATTCCATTAGCATTCCTGGCCTTCATAAAACCTCCGAAAAAGTGAATAGTGAAAGGTAAAAAGTGAAAAGTGTTACTTTTTTCTTTTCATCTTTTACCTTTCACTGTTGTTGAGAGTTCTCACGTATAAAGACGCCGCTCTTACCGCCCCGCTTGGAAAGCAGCCTGATATCCGTTATGGTCATCAATCTGTCCACGGCCTTGCACATATCGTAGATCGTCAGGGCGGCGACACTGACAGCGGTCAGGGCCTCCATTTCCACGCCCGTCTGACCCACGTTTTTCACGGTCGCCGTGATAGCAATCTCCCCGACTTCGGCCTGGCTGACAAATTGGATTTCCACGCCCGTCAGGGGAAGGGGATGACACAGCGGGATCAGGTCGCTGGTTTTTTTAGCCGCCATAATGCCGGCCAGTCTGGCCACGGCCAAAACATCCCCTTTGGGCACTCCCCCGCTCTCGATAAGGGCCAGAGTCGTCGGCATCATTTGCACCTTCCCTGCGGCCACGGCTTCCCGGATGGTCGTTGCCTTCGCCGTCACATCCACAATCCGTGCGCGGCCCTTTTCATCAATATGTGATAATTTGCCCATCCGATTCTCCATAAAAAATTTCTTCTACATCGTGCGATATAAAACCCGCGACAAACTAACACAGCCGATTTTGCGAGTCAAGGTTGATGAATTCTTAACGTTTAAACCTGTCCTCGAAACTCCTGAACGAGGCTCCTGCCTGCCGCGAAAGCATCAGTCAGGGCCTGCGGCTGTTTGAGGACATCACCCTTCGCATCCACCTGCCGGACGAGCAGCTCTCCTGCATACTGGACATTGAAGGCATCAAAAAAATATTTCACGGTCAGGATTGCTCCCTCAAACATCTTCGGGCCCTTAGTCCCGCCTGCGGCAATAAAGAATCCCGTCCTTTTCTTGCCTTCCTTGCCCAGAGCAGGATCTTTCAGCACGTATCTCCGTCCCCAGAGCGCCTGGGCGCGGTCAATCAGGACTTTGGTCCCGCCGGCGACCCCATAAAAAAAAATGGGGGAAGCCAGGACAACGATATCGGCCGCCAACAACCGGGGATAAATCTGCTCCATGTCATCGGTGATAATGCACCGGCCGTTCTGGAAGCAGGCCTGACATCCACGGCAGGGAGAAATCGCCGTACCGTGAACATAAAGACGATCCACTGTGACACCCTCGCCTTGAGTACCCTTAAGGAATTCATCCAGCAGCATCTCCGTATTCCCGCCCTGCCGTGGCGATCCGTACAAAGCCATGATGTTTAAAGCGGTCATCTTTCTTCTCCTGCGAGTATCTCACTCATCTGGCAAAGTTGCCGGGCCACTAAGGAGCCAGTCCATGAAGCGGGCAAACGTGACGCGACCGGCGGCCCTGATCCAGTCAATGATGAAGTTCTTTAAATCGTCCGCCATGTCTTGATCTCGTAAGCTTCATCTGCGTTCCGAAGGGTCGCAAACGGACCCTGACCGCGATAAACTGGATAAGTGCGTTCTCATGCTGCTCATAACACAACCGCCCGGACATTGTCACGCTGTAACTGCTTAGAAAGTTAGAAATCATATTCTGCGTATTCTTGCAGAATATGATTTCGTAAACTTACTTATCCCGTTTATCGGGGCCCAGAGAGTTGCAAAGTCTTTATTGAATTTTTTCTTATTATCATCTATGGTCATACCCGTTTCTCATTTATTTAATTAATTGCCGTTACTAACTCCGCAAACGGGGGGGGAAAATGTCGGACGAAATCAAAAGTAAAGAAATCAGCGAGCTGGAAGAGAAGCTGCTGATCCGCAAGGCGCTCCAGGACATCACCAATCGCATCCATGCCGCCCAGAATATCAAGCAGATCCTCGTGGACCTGAAAGACGGGATCATGAGTCTCTTCAATGCCTACTCCATCACCATTTATGTCGTTGACAAGCCCCGCAACGAAATCTATTCCATGTTCCTTGTGGGCACGCAGGTAAGAGAAATACGGGTGCCCGTCAGTAACAGGAGCATTGCCGGCTTTGTGGCCAATTCGCGAAAAATGGTCAATATCGCCGATGCATACGATACGAAAGAACTGCAAAACATTGACAAGGAACTGTCCTTTGACTCCAGCTGGGATAAGAAAACCGGGTTTAAAACCACTCAGAACCTGGCGGCCCCAATCTTTCACAACAACAATCTCATGGGCGTCATCCAGATCATTAATAAAAAAGGGGCGGGCGCTGGCAGGTTTTCCGCCGACGAAGAGGGTTTCCTCCAGGAGATTGCCGAGGTGCTGGGTGTGGCCTTCTACAATCAGGAGCGCTATGCCCGCAGGCGAAAAACAAGGTTTGACCAACTGATTACCCGTGACCTGCTCAAGGAGGAAGATCTCGACAACGCCTGGGAGGAGGCGCGCGAGGCAAAAGAATCCGTCGAAACCTTCCTGATGAAGAAATACACGATTTCCCGGGATGAAATGGGCAAATCCTTTGAGGCGTTCTTCCGCTGCAAGTTCATTGAATTCAATGACAAACTCCCCATCCCGGGAGATCTGCTGAAAAACCTGAAAAGGGAATATCTGCTCCGGGAATTATGGGTGCCCATCGGCAAGCCGGACGGCAACATTCAGATTATCGTTGATGACCCCAACAACATCCTGAAAAGGGACATGATTGAAAGTCTCCTGAAGACGAAGGCGGTCCGCTATGATGTGGCCTTCCCCGAGGATATCCAGAAATATATCACTTACTTTTTCCGGTCGCCGGAAGATGAGTCGTCAATCAGCGATATTCTGGGCCGTATGGACGTGGAGGAAGAAGCCGGAGAAGAAGATGAGGAGGGAGTCACCGAATCGGACAGCATCATCATGCAATTAGTCAACAAGATCATCAACGATGCCTATCAACGCCGCGCTTCGGACATCCATGTCGAACCCAACATTGGCAAGAAAAACGTGGAGGTACGCTTTCGCGTGGATGGCGATTGCGCCATTTACCAAACCCTGCCGTTTAGTTACCGGGGCGCCCTCGTTTCCCGCATCAAGATCATGTCCAATCTGGACATCACGATCCGCAGGATTCCCCAGGACGGCAAGATAAAGTTCAAGCGGCCGGGAGGCGATGAAATAGAGTTGCGCGTGGCGACCATCCCCACGCAGGGCAATGTGGAGGACGTGGTCATGCGTATCCTGGCCAAGGGAGCAGCCATGCCCCTCGAAGCGATGGGCATTTTGAAAAGAAACTATACGGAGCTGCTGAAAATACTGGAAAAACCATACGGAATGATACTGGTTGTGGGCCCCACAGGTTCCGGTAAAACCACCACCCTGCACGCGGCCCTGCACCACATCAACACGCCGGACCGCAAGATCTGGACGGCTGAAGATCCGGTCGAAATCTCGCAATACGGTCTACGGCAGGTACAGGTGCAGCCCAAGATCGGCTTTGACTTTGCCGCCGCCATGCGTGCCTTTCTGCGCGCTGACCCGGACGTGATCATGGTCGGTGAAATGCGGGATTTTGAAACGGCCAAGACGGGCGTCGAAGCGTCGCTCACGGGCCACCTTGTTTTCAGTACCCTTCACACCAACAGCGCCCCGGAAACCATTACCCGTTTATTGGATATGGGTATTGATCCCCTGAACTTTGCCGACGCCCTGCTGTGCATCCTGGCACAACGACTGATAAGGACATTATGCAAGAGCTGCAAGGAGGCCTATCATCCGACCCTGGCGGAGTATGAGGAGATGGCGGAGAGTTTCGGCCCGGAATTGTTCGCCAAGCAAAACATCCCCTACACCGACGATCTGACCCTCTATCGGCCGAAAGGCTGTGACGCATGCGATAAGTCAGGCTACAAAGGCCGGGTAGGCATCCACGAACTTCTGGTCGGCACCGACGAAGTGAAAAGGCTGATCCAGAAGCATGCCACCGTCGAGGAGATGCGCGATATGGCGATGGCACAGGGCATGACGACCCTGCTGCAGGATGGTATCCTTAAGGCCATTCAGGGCATTACAGATTTCAAACAGGTGCGCCGCGTATGTATAAAATAGCACTCCGGCGCGTCCCCACCGGGAAAATTAATCAGGCCGATCCATGCAGGTAAGTGCCGGGGCCGGACAGAACCTCGCACGCCTCATGGAGATTGTGAGCAGGTTGAGGTCGCCGTCCGGGTGCCTCTGGGACCGCGAACAGAACAAACAGGATATTGCCCGCTATCTCCTGGAAGAGGCCTATGAAGTCGTGGACGCCATCGAAAATAGGGCACCGGCGGAATTGCAGGAAGAATTGGGCGACCTGCTTTTTCACATTATCTTTCTGGCCGACCTGGCCCAGGAGAAGGCCGAATTTGACCTGACCGACGTCATGGCCGGAATTACAGAAAAAATGATCCGGCGTCACCCCCATGTTTTCAGCGCCAAGTCCGTTGCCAGTGTGGCTGCAATCAAGGAAAACTGGGATATTATCAAAAAGCAGGAAGGCAAAAACCTCGGTACTTACCAGGAACAATGGAAGGGGATAGCGAAGGACCTCCCGGCCCTGATCAGGGCGCAAAAGATCACGCAGACGGCAGCCAAGGTGGGTTTCGACTGGGAAAACACTGAAGGT
Organism: Deltaproteobacteria bacterium; assembly: GCA_026388415.1. Classification (NCBI taxonomy): domain Bacteria; kingdom Pseudomonadati; phylum Myxococcota; class Myxococcia; species Deltaproteobacteria bacterium. The sequence continues at coordinate 29,937 of JAPLJV010000017.1, forward strand.
GTTCTCAAAAAGGTGGAAGAGGAGCTGGCAGAGCTTAAGGAAGCCATGCAGACTTGCCGTCAGGAGCTCATCGCCGAGGAGATGGGCGATCTGCTGTTTTCTCTCGTAAATCTCTGCCGTTTCTTGGATGTTGACGCCGAGGCTTCCCTGCGCGGCGCCTCGCACAAATTTGTCCAACGCTTCGCCTATATCGAAGCAGCATTGCTCAAGGTGGGCAAACAACCGGCAACAACGACGCCGGCCGAGATGGACCGTTTGTGGGAGGAAGCCAAGCTACGATGAAATTAGCCGATTTTGATTATTCCCTGCCGGAGGAACTGATTGCCCAGGAACCGTCGCCGGCACGAGATCAGTCCCGTCTGATGATCATTGACCGTCAAAGCGGCAGTATCAGGCACAGCATTTTTAATACCTTGCCCGAATATCTGCAGCCGGGGGATGTCCTCGTCGTCAACAACTCGCGAGTTATTCCGGCCCGGTTGACAGGTAAAAAAACGACCGGCGGCCGGGTCGAGATACTGCTCCTCTCCCGCCAGAACCAGGGGACGTCCCGACAGCAGTGCTGGGAGGCGCTGTTAAGACCAGCCAAGAGTATCCGCCCGGGGATGGTATTACGGTTTGCCGAGGGCTGTGAGGCGTGCATCGTCAGCCGGATCAGTGAGAAAAAATGGCTGCTGGACTTTACGCTGTCCCTCCCCTTTGCAGAATTCCTGGAGCAGCAGGGCGCATCTCCTCTGCCTCCGTACATCAAGCGCCGCGGCGTGGAAACGGGGAGGCAAGCGCTTACAGACCGGGAGAGATATCAGACGATATACGCCCAGATCCCGGGCTCGGTGGCCGCCCCCACCGCCGGCCTGCATTTTTCCCCGGAAGTCCTGACGGCCTTGGAGGGCAAGGGGATTCCCGTGGCGCGGGTCACGCTCCATGTGGGTTACGGCACCTTCAGTCCGGTAGCAGAGGAAGATGTGGAAGACCACCGCATGGACGAAGAACAGTATGAAATAAGCGCGGTAGCGGCAGCGATAATCAATCATGCCGAACGTGTTGTGGCCGTGGGCACCACCTCGGCCCGCACCCTGGAAGCGGCGACGGATGAGCAAGGAATAGTGCAAGCAGGTCGGACCGCTACCGACATTTTCATCTATCCGGGTTACCGCTTCCAAAGGGTTAATGCGTTGCTGACCAATTTTCATCTCCCCAAATCCACCCTCTATCTCTTAGTCTGTACATTCGCCGGCCGGGAGCTCATCCGGGAGGCCTACCGCCAGGCGATTGCGGAACGTTACCGTTTTTACAGTTATGGAGACTGCATGTTGATTCTCTGACGGATAAAAAAGGGTGGAAAGAGAAAGGTGAAGCGTGAAATATAACTGATGGAGTTCGAGGTAATCAAACAAGATTCTGCCACGAGGGCACGGCTGGGGCGGATCAGCACCACCCATGGCCAGGTGCAGACACCGGTCTTCATGCCCGTGGGCACCCAGGGCACGGTGAAAGCCCTGCTGCCGGAAATGCTGCAGGAGGCAGGGGTAGAGATGGTTTTGAGCAACACCTACCATCTCTACCTCCGGCCGGGGCACGAATTAATCCGCAATCTCGGCGGGTTGCACAGATTTATGCAGTGGCGTGGCCCGATTTTGACGGATAGCGGCGGCTTTCAGGTCTTCAGTTTGGCTCCCCTGCGGAAAATCACCTCGGAGGGGGTTGTCTTCCGTTCCCATCTTGACGGCGCCAAACATTTTATCAGCCCGCGCCTGGCCGTAGAAATTCAGGAAGCCCTCGGTTCCGACATCATGATGTGTTTCGACGAGTGTCCGCCCTATCCGACCACCTTGGCGGCGGCCGAAAAATCCCTGGCGCTCACCACCAGATGGGCGCGAGAATGCCGTGCCGCGAAAAAAGATGGACAGCAGGCGCTTTTCGGCATCGTGCAGGGAGGCTGCTACCGGGAATTAAGACAGCGTGCGGTGGCAGAGCTGATAGGGATCGGTTTTGACGGTTATGCCTTGGGGGGATTAAGCGTCGGCGAGCCGAAAGAGATCATGTTTGACCTGGTTCGGGAGATTACGCCGCTGTTGCCCGAAAAAAGTCCGAGATACCTGATGGGCGCCGGCACTCCGGAAGACATCGTATGCTGCGCAGGTCAGGGGATTGACATGTTTGATTGCGTAATTCCGACCCGCTGCGCCCGCCACGGATTGCTATTTACAAATGAGAAAAAGGTTGTTATAAGGAACGCCCGTTATCGGAATGATGAAGGCCCCGTTGATCCAGCCTGTGATTGTTATGCCTGCCGCAACTATTCGCGGGCGTATCTGAGGCATCTGTTTGTAGCTAAGGAGATCCTGGCCATGATCCTGTGCACCATTCACAACGTCAGATACTATATGCGTCTGATGGAAAATATCAGGGCCGCGATCAGCGAGGACCGTTACGGGGAGTTCAGCAAAGAGTTTTTAAAATAACAAGGAGGATACAACATTGCTAAGTACAGCTTACGCCATGGGCGGGGGGGGCGGATTTGGGGCGGGGGGCGCGGATCCCAGTTTTTTCGTCATGATGGCCGTTCTTTTCGCCATTTTCTATTTTCTGATCATCAGACCGCAACAAAAGAAACAGAAAGAACTCAAAGAAATGCTTACCAACCTTACTTATGGTGACGTAATACTAACCTCCGGCGGACTGCAGGGGAAGATCACCGGTCTTACCGATACAGTCGTAACCATGGAGATAGCTGATAAGGTACGGGTAAAGGTCTCCAGAAGCTTCGTCGTCTCAATCCTGCAAAAGGCAGCCAAAGAATAGGGGTAATCCATGTTTAAGAGCATAAAATTGAGGTCAGCCTTGGCCGCAGCCATTTGCCTGGTGGCGATCTTTTACCTGCTGCCTTCCTTGACGGACAACCTTCCCGCCTTCTGGAAAGAACACCTGACCAAGGAAAAGATCCATCTGGGCCTTGACCTGCAGGGTGGTACGCACTTAGTCCTTGAGGTGGACACGGAAAAAGCCGTGGAAAGCACCCTGGAAAGAACAACGAATAATCTCAAGGAAACGCTGATGGAAAATAAGGTCCGTTTCCGGAGCCTGGAGCGCAAGCAAGGCAATATTGTCATCGAGATGCAGGATGGAGCGCCGGGCGGCGCCATGGAGAATATTCTCAAGGAACATTTTCCCGATCTGGAGATTGCCGCTTCGCAAACCACGGCCGGCAAAGAAACGGCCACCCTGCGGTTCAGGCCCAGGCGGGTAGCGGAAATCAAGAAGCTGGCCGTCGAACAAAGCCTCGAGACGATCCGCAACCGGGTTGATCAATTCGGTGTTTCGGAACCGGAGATTATCCCCGAGGGGATGGATCGCATTATCGTGCAACTGCCGGGCGTCAAGGACACGGCCCGGGCTAAAAACCTGATCGGCAAAACGGCCTTGCTGGAATTCAAAATGGTAAACGACGAACAAAGTCTGGATGAAGCCCTGAAGGGAAACATCCCCGAAGGAAGCGCCATTGTTTACGGTCTCAGTCAGGACAGGGAAACGGGCCGCAAGAACAGTGTCCCCTACCTGCTGAAAACCAAAACCCTGCTGACTGGCGAATCCCTGGAAAGCGCCCAGGTCAAGATCAGCGACCGTTTTGGGGAATCCTATGTAGGAATCAAGTTCAATCCCCAAGGCGCCACTGACTTTGAACGTATTACGGGAGAAAACGTAAAAAAACGCATGGCCATCGTCCTGGACGGCACGGTGCACTCGGCGCCTGTGATCCAGGAAAGGATTGCCGGCGGTCAAGCCCAGATTACGGGCTCCTTCACCATTGATGAGGCCAAGGACCTGGCCATCGTGCTGAGGGCCGGCGCGCTGCCTGCCCCCGTAAATATCCTTGAGGAGAGGACTGTCGGACCTTCCCTCGGGCAGGATTCCATCGAAAAGGGCGTATGGTCTACCATTATCGGCGCGGTTTTGGTCATCATCTTCATGGTGGTATATTACAAGCTGTCCGGTCTGGTTGCGAACACCGCCCTGATGATGAACATCATCATTCTCCTGGGCGCCCTGGCGGCCTTTCGCGCCACCCTGACCATACCCGGCATTGCCGGCATCGTGCTGACCATCGGTATGGCGGTAGACGCCAACGTGCTGATCTTTGAACGCATCCGGGAAGAGCTGCGGGGGGGGAAGACCGCTCGCGCCGCCATTGAAGCCGGCTACAGCAAGGCCTTTACGACCATCCTGGATTCCAATGTCACCACCCTGATTGCCGCACTGTTCCTGTTTCAGTTCGGCACGGGACCGGTCAAAGGTTTTGCGGTCACCCTCAGCATCGGTATCGTGGTGAGCATGTTTACCGCTATCTTTGTCACGAGGATCATCTTTGATTATTTCATCTGGAACAAAAAAATCCAGACGATCAGCGTATAAACAAGCTGCCTTTGAGGGGCAGTGCTTGAGGAGACCTGCATGGAAATTATAAAACAATCTATTAATATCAACTTTGTGGGCAACATGAAGCTTTGGTTTGCCATCTCCATCACCGGAATCGTCATCAGTTTTGCCTCGGTAATCCTGCACGGCGGTTTGAATTTGGGCATTGACTTTGCGGGCGGCACCCTGGTGCAGGTAAAATTCCAGCAGGCAACGACGACGGAAAAGCTACGGCAAGCACTGGATACGATCAAACTGGGAAGCAGTATTATCCAGCAGTTCAGTGACCGGGAAGTGGTGATCCGCACGGCAGAATCGAGTACCGATCTCAAAGGACTATCCACCCGTATTGAGGAAGCCCTAAGCAGCGCTTACGGTAAAGGAAGCATTGACATTCGACGGGTGGAAGTCGTGGGACCAAAGGTAGGCAAGGATCTCACCCAGAAGGCGGTCCTGGCAATCGTCTTTTCCTGGATCGGCATGCTGATTTATATCGCCTGGCGGTTTGAATTCCGTTACGCCGTGGGCGGGATCGTCGCCCTCATCCATGATGTCATCCTTACCATTGGCGCGCTTTCCCTGCTGGATAAAGAATTCACTTTAACGATCGTGGCGGCCCTCCTAACTATCATCGGCTATTCCATCAACGACACCATCGTCGTTTGCGACCGGATCAGGGAAAATCTCCGGAAAAGCAGCAAAAAAGATTTCGGCGAGATTATCAACGGCAGCATTAACGAAACCTTAAGCAGAACCATTCTTACTTCCCTCACGGTCTTTATCGTCGTCGTCATTTTATTTTTCCTGGGCGGAGAGGTCATCCACGACTTTGCCTTTGCCATGATGGTAGGAGTCTTTGTGGGGACCTATTCTTCCATTTTCATAGCGACCCCGATCGTCCTGGCCTGGGAAAAGATAAGCCCTTCCAAGATGAGGAGAAAATAAGCGTGCCGCCTCTGGAATTAGCCGGCTTAACCATTTTCATCCTGCTGCTTTTTGCCGGCATTTATGGCGCCGTAATCGGTCTGCCCGGCACAATTCTCATCCTGGGCAGCGTGTTTTTTTATGCCTTGCTGACGGGCTTTCATACAATTGGCGTGGGGACGATCGTGCTTTTAATACTGCTTTCGATCGTCGCCGAAGGGATAGGTTTTACCGTAGAATTTAAGAATAAAATCCGCTTCGGACCTTCGTTGTCCGGTATCCTGGCTTCTCTGGCCGGTGGCCTGCTGGGCGCAATGTGTCTGACTCCGCTGCTTTGGGGACTCGGAACGCTGCTGGGGATATTTTTAGGCGGTTTTGCCGGCTTTTTCATGGTGGAGCTGATCCGGCAAAGCAAGCGGAAGCCCGTACACCGTACTTCGGCACGCACAATGCTGACCTCGGCGGCGGCCATATTTGCGAAAGGCTCCTGCGCCTTAGTCATGGCTATCGTTACACTTTTAAGTATCTATTCCTGATTTCACCAAAGGATTGAAGCAAGATGGATGTAAAATCAAAATTACGTGAATACGTAGAGGCGATTGTCATCGCTGTGGTGATCGCCTTCTTTATCCGCACGTTTATTATTCAGGCGTTCAAGATTCCCTCCGGCTCCATGAAGCCGACCCTGCAGATTGGCGACCATCTATTGGTAACCAAATTCATCTACGGAATCAAGATACCCATTATCAGAAAGATGCTGATCCCGATCAGTGACCCGAAGCGCGGGGATATCGTCGTCTTCATCTATCCGGAAGATCGTTCCAAGGATTTTGTCAAGCGGGTAATCGGCGTGAGCGGCGACACGATAGAGATCAAGGACAAGAAAATCTATCTAAACAGTATGCCTTATAAAGACAGCTATGGGGTCTATGTGGACGACATGGTCATTCCGGGCGCAGCCCAGCCCCGTGATAACTTTGGTCCCAAGACTGTTCCGCCAGGGAGCCTTTTTGTGATGGGAGACAACCGGGACCAGAGTTACGACAGCCGCTTCTGGGGTTTTGTTGAACAGCGCGATGTGCTGGGCAAGGCTTTTATCATATACTGGTCATGGAACAACGAGGATATAAGTGTCAGATGGAACCGGTTGGGACGTCTGCTGCAATAATAAACCAATGATCACCCCGGAAATCAAGAAAGAAATCCGCACTATCGTAGGACCGGTAAATGTTCTCGAGTCCGATGTGGACCGCTTTTCCTATTCTTATGACGCCTCATTTATGCCGCTGCTGCCGGCGCATAGGCCGGACCTCGTTGTGCGGCCGCTGACGACGGCGGAAGTATCGCAAGTGATGGCCATCGCTTACGAACACGCCCTTCCCGTCACGCCGCGGGGCGCTGCCACTGGCCGCACGGGCGGCAGCGTACCCCTGAGGGGCGGCATTGCCCTTTCCCTCGACCGCATGACGAAAATCATCGAATTGGATGAAAAAAACATGATGGTCACTGCCGAGGCCGGGGTTCGCACTTTCGATCTCTACAACTGCTGCGCCGCCCAAGGTCTCTTCTATCCACCTGACCCGGCGAGCTGGAAGGTTTCCACCCTCGGCGGCAACGTAGCGGAGAACGCCGGCGGTATGCGGGCCGTCAAGTACGGTGTGACCGGCGATTACGTTATGGGCCTCGAAGTAGTTATGGCCGACGGTACGGTACTCCAAACCGGCGGCAAGGCGATAAAAAACGTTACCGGTTACGATCTGACGAGCCTCTTGACGGGCTCCGAAGGGACCCTCGGCATCATCACCAATGTGTTGCTCAAACTCATTGCCATGCCGAAGCGGCGCGGCACGCTCCGGATTATGTTTCAATCCCTCGACGACGGTTGCATGATGATTCATAAGATGCTGCACGCGGGAATCGTGCCCTCCGCCGCCGAAATCATGGACAAGATTTGTCTCGACGCTGTGGCGCGGCATGGACAAAGCGACTTCGCCCCGGCCGGCGAAGCCTGCATCGTCATCGAAATTGACGGCGACGAAGACGATGTTCTCGCCAGGCAGGCCGGACGGATCGAGGCTATAGCCAGAGAGTGCGGATCCCTCGAGTTCCGTTTAGCCCGGTCGCCACAGGAGGCCGACGAGCTGTGGGCCATCCGGCGGGGATTAAGTTCGGCCGTCGCCGGCCTCGCGCCCAACCGGCTCGGCGAAGACATTTCCGTCCCCCGCGACGCCTTCCCCGAAGTAGTGCGCCGCATCCGCGCCATCGCCGAAAAATTCAAGCTTATTATCGCTGTTTACGGCCATGCAGGCGACGGCAACCTTCATCCGTCGGTCCTCTGCGACCTGAGCAACCAGGAAGAGGCCGAGCGAGTCCACCAGGCAGTGGACGAGATTTTTGCGGCGGCCCTGGCCGTGGGCGGAACACTCTCCGGCGAACACGGTATCGGCGTCACCAAGCAGTCGTATCTCTCCCAGGCCCTGGGCGTTGCCGGTGTGCAAACCCTGAAAGCCATCAAGCAGGCACTCGACCCGAAGGGTATCTTGAACCCCGGAAAAATATGGTGATGACGGGAGAGAAAACAGACAACAAATTGCTGCAAAAAGCGCAAATGACGGTCAGCCAGTGTGATCGCTGTGGTGCCTGTCTGCCTGTCTGCCCCCTCTTCGGAGCACGGGACGTCGAAACCGCGAGTGCGAGGGGCAAGAACGCGCTGACGCGGGCCCTGGCTGAGGGTGGCGTCGAGCCGACGCCGGAGGTGCTCGCGGTGGTGAATTTCTGCCTGTTGTGTCAGGCCTGCGTTGAATCATGCCCGAACAGGATCAGGACTGACGAGGCGATGATCAACCTGCGCCAGTACCTCATGAACCGGGCCGGAGGGAAGAACGTAAAATACAGGGCCTTGGGCGGTATCCTCAAGAATCGCTCCTTAGTGAAGCTCGCGGCCGGCACGCTTGCGCTCCTGCGCAGGTTTTCCCTCAACAACTTGCTTCCCTACGGCGTTGTGCCGGAAGAGTATACTCGGGTGCAATTCCTGGCGGCTTTCGCTGGACCGGCCGCCCTCGGATGGCAGGCGCCGCCCACCAGCGTGGCTGTCACGGCAACGACAAAAGTGGCTTATTTCCAGGGATGCGGCATGCGGATGATGTTCCCCGCGGCTTCCGCCGAGACGCGTAAAATTCTACAGGCCACCACACCATTAATAATAAAGGATAATGTGTGCTGCGGGCTGCCGCACCTCGCCCACGGTATGCGCAATGAGTTCCTGTCCCTCGCCAAAGAAAACATCCGGCTTTACGAGGACTATGACGTCGTCGTGAGCGACTGCGCGAGCTGCAGCGGCACGCTCAAGCACATCGGTTCATATCTTGACGACGATCCGGACTGGCAAGAGCGGGCCGCCGCCTTCAGCCGCAAGGCGATGGACCTGACGGAATACTTGGACGGCGTCGGCTACCGACCGCGGCAGCACGTGGACGTCACCTTCACTTATCATGACCCCTGCCATCTCGTGAGAGGTCAGGGCATCAGGAAGCAGCCGCGCAATCTCCTGCAAGCGGCCGGAACTTTCGTCGAGATGGACGCAGCCGACACCTGCTGCGGCGGGGCAGGATCATTCCATATGGATTATCCCGGTATTGCAGCAAACATCCTCGCGAAGAAACAGCAACACATCGAGGCAACGGGCGCCGGCATCGTTGTGACCGCCTGCCCCGGCTGCCTGATCCAGCTTACCAAGGCAGCGCATAACAGTGGCCACAAATTCAAGGCCATGCATATCAGCCAGATCATCTGACCGAGTAACATTACCGGGTCAAGAGAGTATTCGGAACGGATGCGGGCAAGATCATGCAATTTATGAAATTTTTACCAGGATATGTTGCCGATCCCGAGAAATAATCTCTCTTGATCACTGGTTATTTATTGAACTCAATAAACGAGGTTGATGCTTTTGTGTCGCAGCTTTCCTTGTGTAATGCTCAGGCAGACTCAAGATCGGTGACGTTTTAAAATATTAAAGATCTACATTGAATCTATTTCCTTTTTTTGTTACTTTCGGCCCTGCTGCATAAACGGCCATCCTATCATGTAACCATGCAGGAAAGGGAACTGGCTTGTTTCCCCCTGAGAGGTCCAACCCAATGAAACTTACCGATACGCTGAACACCGCAAAGGCCTTGTCATCATTAAGTTTATTCAACGTCAAAACGATCAAGGCCGTTGAAGCCGGCCTGCTGGAGAAGAACGGCAAAAACTATCTCAAATGCCCGGTACGGGGGAAGGAGATCCAGGTCAAGCCGGAGGAAGTTGTCCGGCAATTGTGGATTCAACGCCTCCTATTGGACTATGGTTATTCCCTCTCCCGCTTGGCCGTCGAGTATCCCATCACCTTCGGCAGAGATACGTCGAAAAGGGCCGATATAGTGATCTTTGACGCCGACCGGCCCACCGTTCCCTATCTGATCATCGAAGTAAAACAGCCCACCGCGAAAGGCGGAAAAGAACAGCTCAAATCCTATACCCATGCCACGGGCGCCCCCCTTGCCCTTTGGAGCGATGGGGCCCAAATCATCGTCTGGCATCGAAAAAATCCTAATTATTTTATTGAGATTCCTGACATCCCCACAAGCTCGCAAATCATTGACGACATCATCGGACAGCCGTGGACCATCCAGACGCTTATCGATAAAGAACAGGCCCGTGAAAAGGATGGGCTGCGCGCCCGATCGCTTCGTCAGCTTATCGAAGATATGGAAGATGAAGTTTTGGCCAATGCCGGCGTGGATGTGTTTGAGGAGGTCTTCAAACTCATTTTCACCAAGCTGTATGACGAACTGGCCTGTTATCGCGGCCATTACAAATATCTGCGCTTCCGCAACGCCAATACGGCCGCCCAGCTCAAGGCCAACATCCAGAATCTCTTTGATGATGCCAGAAAGGAGTGGGAAGGCGTCTTTCCCGATGACGAAAAGATCAAGCTCACACCCGATCATCTTCAGGTCTGCGTCGGTTCCCTGGAAGAATGGAAGCTCTTCAACTCCAACCTCGATGTCATTGACGACGCCTTTGAGTATCTGGTCACGAAGTCGGCCAAGGGAGAGAAGGGACAATATTTCACACCGCGCTGGGTTATCGACATGTGTGTGAGGATGCTTAACCCCAAGGAGGACGAAACGCTGATCGATCCTGCCTGCGGCTCTGCCGGCTTCACCGTGCATGGCATCTTTCATGTCTGGCGGCAAATTATGGTGGATGAAGGGATTGAGGCGTCCCACCTCTTTACGATGGAAGAAAAGCCGCAACGCTGTAAGGATTATGTCCGTGACAAGGTCTTTGCCGTAGACTTTGATGAGAAAAGCGTCCGTGTCGCCCGCTGCCTGAACCTCATCGCCGGTGACGGCCAGACCAACGTCCTCCACCTCAACACCCTGGATTGGCGCAAGTGGGACGAAACGATCAAGCAGCAGGACTGGGTGGACACCTACAACGAGGGCTGGAAAAAGATCCGCAAGCTGCGCGCGTCAAAAGATGGTTTCCGGGCCTTCCAGTTTGATATTTTGATGGCGAATCCGCCCTTTGCCGGGGATATTAAACAGACGGACATGCTGTCCTCCTATGAACTTGCCCACAAGCTCAGTAAGGACGGCTCTCAGGGAAAACTGGAGAACGCCGTTGGTCGCGACCTGCTGTTTATCGAACGTAACCTTGATTTTCTGAGGCCCGGCGGGCGCATGGCCATTGTTTTGCCGCAAGGCCGGTTCAACAATGCAAGCGACAAGAGGGTGCGTGAGTTCATCGCGGAAAAGTGCCGCATCCTGGCCGTCGTGGGCCTCCATCCGAGCACTTTCAAACCCCACACAGGCACGAAGACCAGCGTCCTGTTCGTCCAGAAGTGGAATGACGATCCCGCCGCCGGTCCCCTCTGTCCTCGGGTTCAAGATTACAATATCTTCTTCGCCACCCAGAAGCTGCCTTCCAAGGATTCTTCGGGCGACAAGATCTTTGTCGAAAGGCCAAAGGTTTCCATCTTCGAGACGGACGAAACGTCAAACAAAAGCACGTTAAACAAGTATGATCGCCCTGATTTCCTGAAAAAATATGGCACCGTAAAGAGGGCCACCATCTACAGGATCAAGGAAGGCGGCCAAAACGCAACGATGAATCTGGAAGGCATTGAAAACGATTTCGGCGGTTTGGATAAAGTTGAAAAATCCCTGAACATGGTCATGCCCATCGAGACCAAAGAACGGGTCCGGGACGCCCACGGCCATTGGATCGTCCAACACGACCTGTTCAATCACGACGGCCTGACCCAGGACGGCATCACCGAGGCCTTCGCCGAATTTGCCAAGAAAGAGGGCCTAAGTTTTTTTTGACAAGCCCCTTTGACGAGGCCAAGTACAGGGCTTTGTTGGAGGGGCTGGAAGTAGCGGAGATACATCTATCGGAACTTGAACGAACTATGAGGATAGATGCGGAGTTCTTTGGCAAATCGTTTCTGGATGTTGCCGGATGCTTAAAACAAATACAAACGGAAGCGCTAACGAAAGTGGCCAGCATTTCAGATGGCAATCATTTCAGCATCAGCGATGAATTTCAAGAAGAAGGGATTCCCTACTATCGCGGTCAGGACGCTACCGGGCACTTCTTTATAGAACAGGCGCAGCCCGTTTATATACCTTATCAGGCATTTGCCTTACCTTATATGAGGCGTTCTCACCTGCGTAAGGGTGATGCTCTGCTTTCCATAGTCGGTACAATCGGTGAGTTAAGCCTTGTCAGTTCAGAATCCGAGGCAACATGTAGTTGCAAGCTGGCAATTCTTCGTCCTCAAACTATCAAATCTGGTTATCTATCAGTTTTTCTCAAGTCTCGGTACGGACAATATCAAATACACCGCCTCACGCGGGGCGCTGTGCAAATGGGCCTTTTACTGGAGGACATGGATCAGATAAATATCCCAAGATTTCCCGTTGAGCTTGAGGAGGCCATAGAAAAGAGTGTCCATGGAGCAAAAATATTTCTTGATAACAGTATCAGGTACTACCGGCATGCCGAACAAACACTCCTCCGCGCTCTCGGCCTTGAGGATTGGCAGCCGCCGGAAGTTTTGACCTATGAACGCAAGGCCGGCGATGTCTGTGCCGCCGGACGTTTGGATGCGGAACATTTTCAACCTAAATACGATGAACTAATCCGAAAGCTGTCAATAGTAAATAGCGTGGACCTACGGCCAATTAAATATTTTTCCGAACCACTGAAATACGGTACGTCGGAAAAGCTTGTTTATGAGGCTGAGGGTATTCCATTTTTACGTATAGCCGATCTTGACAACAAACGTTTCAATCCTCAATCGGTACAATATATTTCAAAGACCCAGGCGTCTAGCATTTCGGATCGAGTATCCCTCGGAGATGTACTCGTTTCCAGAAGCGGTACCCTTGGCCTTGCCGTACCGATTACAGAACCATTTAATAACGCCGTATTCGGCAGTTATTTTATACGTACACGTCCGGATCGTAAGGTTATCCATCCAGAATTTATGTCGCTATTCATTAACTCACTTGCCGGTCAGTTGCAGGTGCATCAAAAAAGCACCGGCGGCGTGCAAATGAACCTAACTATAGAAGCAATCGAAAATATTTGCATTCCGATAGGAAACCTTAGATGGCAGCAATCTTTTGTTGATCTTGTTGAACAAAGCTTAGCCGCCCGCAAACGAGCCCACTTCCTCCTGGATCAGGCGAAACGAGCCGTCGAGATCGCGATTGAAAAGAATGAAGAGGCAGCCATGGCATTTTTAAAACAATCGCAGGAGTCATCATTATGAGTGATATCAAAATATCCCAACTTAACGGAGATAAGGTCAATGAAATCGTGGGTACCTCCGCCGACATCGAAAAATCTCTACAGACCCTGATTGAAAACCATGCTGTTCTATTTTGCCTTCAAGCGGATCAAAAATTTTGCTTGCATCGAGGTACATCCAACCGCTCAGAAACTGCTGGTCTTTGTTAAAGGCGATCCTGATTCTCTCGAGCTTGAGAATAACAAAGGCTTTCTCCGGGATGTCCGGAAGGGGTTTTATCAGGAAATAATCCAAGAATTGTTTGCTGGGGGATCATCAGGGAAAAAAGATTGTACCTCAGCGGGATAAATCCGAACTTTTCGTAGAAAGCTGCAACATTCTGATTCTTCGCATTTACGAACAATCCAACAACGCCTGCGGTATTCCTGATGGCAGCGGCCACCCGTCGCATGGCATCAACCAGGAGAAGTCTGCCATAATTCTTGCCCTGGCAGCTTTTGTCAACGGCCAGTCTGCCCAGTTTAACTGCGGGGAGATGTAGCCTTGGAAGTTTCTTCCCGTATTTTTCCGGTACTTCTGACAAGTCCACCTCCAAAAAAGAGAGTGTAAAGAATCCCAGGATTCTCTGAGACTCTGACTGGTTTACCAATACATAGGTATTGGCGATCCCCTTTTTCAAATGCTGGCGTGCCATCTTTTGTAAATACTCGTTGAGGGCCGGTTCTCCACAGTCGAAGGCATCGCGGTCATGGTGATTGGTATCCAGCAGGCAAATGATTAAATTCGCTGTCATCTCAATCTCGGGATTCGACAAGGCGCTTATGGGCGCGAAAAGCTTCCTGCAGTTTTTTGTTCGGCACCGGCGGTCTGGTCAATGAATCAATGAAAATCTGCGCATCCCGTGACGATAGTTTAACCATTTCCATACTGTGCAAGACTTCATTTGCCCGCTCCACGGAGGCTTGAACGACAAACTGGCTGATCGTCGCTCCATAAACTGCCGCTGCGCGTTCTATGATTCTCCGTGTGGAGTGAGGCACCCTGGCCGTGATCCGATCATCGGCCATCCCATTATTCTTTGCCTGCGCAGTTTCCATAATCATTTCCTCCCTGACCGAGCGATATATCATAGTGGTGCCAAAGTGGCAACAATAATTTGCGGGAATAATCATATACTCGTATCTTATGACGTAGAGAAAAATCCGAAGCTTTACTACGTTTCAATCGGAATTCAATCATCTGGCCCGCCTATCGAAACCGATGACTTGTATTTGCACGACTTAAGCGTGTTTAATAAAAATCTGACATTCACCAGATATTGACGTAACATCCGTAAGCGGTAGCTCAGGTAAACCCAGTTGATTGGTTCGGTAAACAAGGCACAGAGTACATCAAGTCTTAGATGTGCGGCTGGGTTAAATCGCTGGCCCGGACTGGCCGGTAGAGGAGTAGACGGTAGATCAAAAAAACGGTTTCCCTGATGGTTGGAGTCCCGGCGGTTTATTGCCCAGTCACTTGGGTAATAAACCGCCGGGATTATTTATTGGTACTGGCTAATTATCCCTCATACCGTATTGTATCGCCAAGTTTTTTGGCTTCCGATATCTTAAACGCCGCGTCTCTCTTCTTCACGAGGCTTTCTTTTGCCGGCTCAACGAAATCAACCGCTTTTACATCGCAGAACCTCACGCACTGGGGGTCACCGTCGCAAAGGTCGCACTTGAAGACCTTTTTATCCCAGGGATTGAAGTTCATGGCGCCGAAGGGACACACAGCCACACAGGAGCGGCAGACGATGCAGAGGTCATGGTCAATGTGTACCTTGCCCAATTCCTCGTCCCGGGAAATCGCTTTCACGGGGCAGACGTTCAGGCAGGGAGCGTCCACGCACTGCCGGCAGGCCATTGGTATATAGAGACCTTCCCATTCCCATTTTTCCACTTTTATACGTGACCTGGCGGGATTTGACACGCCGTCGTGCCACACTGAACATACGAGCTCGCATCTTCTGCAGCCCGTGCATTTTTCATGATTGATCATGAGAACTTTTGTTTCCATTCAATTCCTCCTATATTCTCTGGCCTCCTATATTCTTGAGGGCTCCTTGTCAAAGTTGTCGAGACCAAGCCGCTTGAGCGTCTCAGGTTTGGGTATGCCGTTTTCATCGCATCCCTTATGCTGATAAAACTCCGCTCTCATCTTCAGGAATTTGTCCCTTTCAATGACTGAGCCTATTACGTCAGGCGCCCCGCGCCGGGCCGGTTCATCGTGATACCGGTCGGCGAGAACGTCGCCCTTGTGGGGATCGTCCTTCTTGTATCCTTCCCGGATATTGAACAGTTTCTCAATCATATTGCACCGTTCGGCTACATACCAGATATCCGCAGGCGTCATTTCCAGCCCGGTGTTGTAATACAGCACCTTGGACCAGTCTTCGAAATTCGGCAAGGTCGCACCCAGGAATGTTGTGTGATACTTGCAGATGCCGAGACAATCCACGCCCATATAACAGTTTTCGTGCCAGAACACCTGCCACGGTTTGCCGATATACTCCCGGTGATCCGAGCTTAATGGTCCGTCGTAGGGAATCGGACTGCCGTATATCTTCCTCATGACGTCCTGGGGGAGATGGTAAAGGTCAATGGCCGGACGGCTCCGGAGGTGGTCGGAACCCCTGGACGCCGTAGCGATGTTTAATGCCAGCCCCGGTGTTGCCCTTTCATCGGAATGAAGATTGCTCATGCCCTTGACATGAATAAGGTATTTGAATGAATTCTTGCCGATCTTCTCGGACGCCCTGATGCCGCCTTCGGCCAGCAGGTCGCCTAACGGGGTGTCTCTCTTGCAGATATGATGAACCATCTCGAGCAGGGCTTCATCGTTGCCGAAGCGCAAGTCAAGCCCGCCGGTGTCCTTGCTGGTGAGGATACCTTCTTCGTAGAGCTCCATGGCCCAGGAGATGAGGCTGCCAATCTCGAGGTTATCCACGCCGAACTGATCCACCAGGTGGTTACCGATCAGAAGCGTTTCGAGTTTCGTGCATCCGGGTTCGCCGCAGAAAGCGCCTTGAGATGTGTATTCCGGACCTTCTTCGTACTTTCCTACCACGCCGAATTTCTCCGCCAGCGCGCTGTGGGGAATCTTGTATTTTGCCCGGCAATGTACCTGACAACCGAAACAGGCCGTCATGTTGTGCTCGCCGACTGTTTCCTTGGAAACCTCATCCACGTGTTCCGGCTCGACATCGTCGGCGTAGAGGAGCTGGTTGTACTGGAAATTATTTGTTCTGATGCCACCCCAGGAGTTTGTCGCCCCCCAGATGAAAGGCGTTCCCAATGCACCCTGGGTCTGGTTAACTTTCGCACTCGCGATCTGTTCAATGAACCGCTTGTCGAATTCCAGTGCCTCTTTGGGATGGGCGATCTTGATGTCCATGGTACCACGGGCCGCCACGAGTTTCAGCTTCTTCGAGCCCATTACGCAACCGCCTCCGCCTCGTCCGTTAGCGTTTTTGATGCCCGTCATGACATTGGCGTATCTGACGAGGTTCTCGCCGGCCACACCGCATACAGCGCACTTGATATCGGGATCGCCTAACTCTTCCCGTACCGCCCACTGGGCTTCCGTAACCGATTTTCCCCAGAGGTTTTTCGCGTCTTTGATCTCTATCTCACCGTTGTGCACCCATAGATAGACGGGCTTGGCAGCTTTGCCCTTCACCACGATATGATCAAATCCAGCCCACCGCAGCTCCGGAGCGAAGAAGCCTCCCATATTGCCACTTCCCAGCAGATTGGTGAGGGGGTTTTTACACATGACATCCGTTCTGGCAGGCGCCGATGCCAAAGTTCCGCCTAAGACGCCGGCACTGAATATTACCACGTTGTCAGGGCCTAAGGGGTCGCAACCCGGCTTTGCATATTTATACAGTAAATATGAGGCAAGCCCTCTGCCGCCAAGGAAAGCTTTTCTGACCGCCAGGGGAATAACCTTTTTTTCGATTACACCTGTCGTCAGGTCTACTACAGCTAATTTTCTGTCTAAAGCCATGTTATTTTTCCTCCTTCTTCTTCTTTTTAGGTCCCTTTGCCAGGATCTCCTGCGCCAGCTTCTGGCTCGTCTCCCATACGGGGCCTTGTATGCGGGGCAAACCTGCATTGACCCAGAATATGCGCCACTCAGAACCGCACAGCTCGCACTTGACCACTTTTTGCCCGGGCGGCGGGGTTATTCTGGCGGTGCAACTCGGATTATGGCACCTTACCTGTCCATATGTCCTTGTTGACCTGAGACTTTCCGCTGTTGACATTTTGTCTTCTGCCATTCTTTTTCCTCCATTCTTTAGAAGTATTATTTGGATGAACCTTGGTAGGCCCGACTCAAAAGCTCCATGGGATGGACAACCTTCATCCCCGTACCAGCCTCAATCTGCAAACCGCAGCCCCCGCATTCCGTCACCGCAATTTCAGCGCCGGAGGCTTTGGCCTCTTCCCAAACCTTGCCCGCGATTGCTGTGGAACGGGCAAAATTTACCTTCTTCATACCGTATGAACCTCCCATGCCGCAGCAATTGATGTTGGTCTTCACTATGGTCAGGCCGGGTATCAACTGCAAGAGCCGCACGGGCGCATCAATAATGTTCTGCACTTTCAGATGGCAGGGATTGTGGTAAAAAACCTTTAAAGGCATGGCGTTAAAATCCGTATTCAGCCTTCCCTCACCGTGCAGCCGCCAGAGATATTCGCCGGCGTCGTAAATATGGTCAGCCACGAAACGCGCCTCTTCGCTGTCAAAAAAAGGCAGGCCTTCTTTACGCAGCATCATGTTGCAGCTCGGGCAGGTAGTAACGATGTCGGAATCGGGGAATGCAGCCTCCTTGAGGGATTTGACGATGTAATTGTAATTCTTGCTGGCTCCTGCCAGGTTGCCGTTAGCCATCATCGGCATGCCGCAGCATTTCTGGTCCGGCACGATGACCTCAAAGCCGTTTTTCTCCATAACGTGAACGAGGGCTTTGCCCATCGCCGGGCTGTAATAATTGGAAAAACATCCCGTAAAGTAGATTATCTTATTGGCCACTCCTGCTTCCTTTGAACCAGTCTTTAAATGTTATGCGGTGAAAAGTCGGTAAATGGGCATCGCGGTGCACCCCGGTGAAAAGCTGCATGAAGAACTTGGTAATGGCCAGGTTCGTCAGCCGGTTCGACAAGGGAGCGGACAGTGAACCCAACTTAGCAAGGAGCTCCGGGTCGTCGAGCATCCTTTTCTTTATACTCCGCGCATGTCTGGCGTAATGTTCGAACTGTGACTTCCAGATCAGCGTCGGGATGTCAATATCCACCGGGCATTCCACCTCGCATCTACCGCAATGCAGGCATGCATCCACGGCAGGCAGCCACCCATTGAGGAATCCCCAGAGGTAATTTTTCGGACTGTAAACCATGCCCTCTTCCATGGCCAGTTGCTGCCCAATGGGGCACTGACGGGCACAGGCCCGGCAATCAATGCAGAGGAAGAGATCCTTGTAAACATTTTCCAGGATCCGACTGCGTCCGTTATCAAAGATAATTACATGCAGCTCCAGATCAGGGTTGTCCGGGAGAACCGGCAGGCTGTCAAAATCAAATTTTTCCGCCTCCCGGGGCATAAGGTCCAGAAGGATGCTCTCGAGGCCAAAGATGCCCATGCACCGCGTATGAAAAAGCGCCTCCTCGCTATCCTTCAGGATCTTCTCCAGACTGACAATCAAGACCACCTTTTGCGCCTGTTCCAGGTCTTTGGAGATATTCGACATGTGCTGCAGGAAGAAAACGGCGCCATCATCGGCTGAGATGGCATTGACACCGAGGATCGCCAGATAATTACGAGCCGCTCTGGCGTGACCAGTACCGATTGTTTGCTGCGCTGCAAAAGATTCCACCAGTCCCCGGCCATGCACGCCCGGCAGTGACCAGTAGTCTTGCACCTGTTTCTGAAATGTCCCTGCTTCAAAATGCTGAAACTCTCGGAAATAGCGGAGGTAGCTCGTGAAACCAGCCTTCTCCAGCTCCGGTCGGAGTTCATTGACCACGACATTCGATTTGTTCAGGGAAACAATATTTATCCCGGCGGCAATACTCCTGATGTGAGAGGCGGCTTCCTTGGCATCACCCGCCGTGGTCACCATCACCTTGCCGTATCGGCTCAGGGTCCCTTGCAGGAGAGCCAGCAATTCAGCATGGTTATCCCGCGTTGCGCGGCGAATCTCTATCAGGCGTTCTTTGATGGCAGCGATGTCGGGCTGCTTCTCTTTGCGCACGAAGATACCGGCGGCCCGGTGCTTACTTTGCTCAGCCGCTGGTTCTACCACTATCATCCGGGGAATGTCGGTCATAACGTCTCTCAATATATACTTAACTCAAGGCACATTGATTTAGGGTGCGGCAAACAGCAACAGGGGCAGATACGACTTCTCCCTCCGGGAAGATCAAATGAGCGCGATTTCTCTCTTCCGGCACAATCAAGTAGCTACATAATAGAACTAATCCAATTTGTCAAGAGAAATACAGAAAAGAAATACAGAAAAAGGGCAACTTTATTGTTTCTCGTCACCCTCGGGGGTGAATTCGACATATTTCTCGTATGTCTTGATGGTGGCCAAAAAAGGTGCCAGCACGATGGTAGCGTAACGGTTATCCCTGGCCAGATGAATAACTGTCGGTTGGATGTGGCCTTGTTTATAGAATTTTACCGTGGCATCGCCATCCGTTTTTTTCCCGAGACCGGGCTGGTCAATATCGGCAATTTTAACGCCCGCAGGTAAATAATAAGCTGACTTTTTTCTTTCCTGTCGCTTTTCCGGGGTCATATCCAGGCTGTAAGTCCAGAAGGCATTGTTTTGCAAGTCCAATTGCAGGACATAATCAAGTTGTTCCCGCACGGCATCAGCCCGCAATCCCCGCACGACGCCGATTGTCCTGCGCACCGAGGTTGAAAGCGCGTCGTTAATCAAACCGTCGCGGACCCTGGGCGCGGCCAGAAAAAGCATCAACCCCAGCAGGAAAACGACCAAGGCTAATTCTATCAGGGTGTAGCCGTGCCGGTTCAATCTACTTCCCAGTTGTTGATGTCCTTGTTTTTGCCCTCTCCCCCCGCTTCACTGTCGGCGCCCAGGCAACTGAGATCAAAATCACCATGCACGCCGGGCGAGATATAGACAAAATCGCTATCCCAGGGGTCTTTGGGAACCTTGCCCTTCTCCAGATAACCGCCCTGCCGCCAGTTTTTGGCCAGCCCGCCTGCGGCCGGCGCCTGTACCAAAGCCTGCAAGCCCTGCTCGGTGGTGGGATAATTGCCGTTATCGAGCTTATAAAGTTTCAGAGCCGTTTCCAGGCTTTCAATCTGCATCCGGGCCTTGGCGGCGCGCGCCTCATCAGGCCGCCCCATGATTCTGGGAATGATGAGGCCGGCCAGGATACCCAGGATCACAATGACCACCATCAGCTCAATCAGGGTAAAACCGCGCTCGTTCCTGCTGCTTTTTGCTGCCATTTCCCCTCTCCTATGGGTTACAAATATTGCCGGTCATCGTTATTTTACCAACTGGTTCATCTCAAAGATAGGCAAAAGCACCGAAATTACGATAAAACCAACCATAAATCCCATTACCAGGATCATCAGCGGTTCCAAAAGCGAGGTCATGGTCATGATGCTGGCCGACGTCTCCGTTTCAAAGGCGTCAGCAATCCGTTGCAGCATTATTTCCACGGTGCCGCTTTGCTCGCCCACAGCGATCATCTCGCTCGCCAGCGGCGGGAAAAGCTTGTTTTTCCTTAAAGGTAGAGATAAACTCTGCCCCTCCTCCACATCCTTGGCAGCCTGCCTGATGGCATCGGCCATGAGGCGATTGTTTACCACATTAGCCACAATTTCCAATGACGTCAAGAGCGGCACACCGCTTTGCAGCAAGGTGCCCAGGGTGCGGCTGAACCTGGCCACCGCAATCTTCTGATTCAGAATCCCAATAACAGGTGCCTTGAACTTGATTTTATCCCAGAGATACTTACCTTTTTCTGTCCTCAACAGCGTATATTGAACAGTGAAAAAGGCGATCCCGACGAGTCCGGCCAGGAGCCACCAGAAAGATTTCAGGAAACTGCTGACGGCAATGAGCACTATGGTAACCAGCGGCAGAGTCTGATGCATCTCTTCAAATATCTGGGTAATATTGGGTACGACGAATGTGACCAGAAAAAAGATTACCAGGGCGCCGATCAAAAACATGATCAGGGGGTAAGCCAGGGCAGCCCTGATTTTTGATCTTAGCGCCTGCTGACTTTCATTGAAATCGGCCAATCTTTCGAGGACCAGATTTATCATCCCCGAAGCCTCGCCGGCCTTCACCATGTTGATGTAAAAAGGAGAAAAGATTTGCGGAAACAGAGACATGCCGGCAGCAAGGCTATTGCCCTCGTTGACCTCTTCCTTGATCCTGGCCAGGGTTTTTTTCAGTTGGGGATGCGTAGTCTGGGAAACAAGGGTGGTAAGCGATGGCACGAGGGGCAATCCCGCGCTCAGCAGGGTAGATAATTGGCGGGTCATGATGGAGATATCTTTTAACCGGACCTTGCCAAAAAGCCCGCTCCTGCCAGATGGGGCAGATTTCCCCCTGCCCTTGCTCTCCGTTTCATTAAGTTCGACCGGGTAAATGCTGCTATCCCGCAATTTCTGCCGGGCGGCGACTGCGGAGGCAGCATCTACAACGCCTTTTATTTTACTGCCCCCATTATCCAGGGCCAGATATTCGTAAATCGGCATTCACCCTCCGGGCACCCTGTGCAGCCACCTCACCTTGATCTACAGCTTTTTGGGCCCTCTATCGGGGTCTTTAATGAGCATGGTTGCCGCATCAAGGAAAAGCGCTGGCGACCCCGTTGCCTCGGATCTCAGGGGTTTGATGCAGATCTCCCCTTTCTCCGGCTGCAGCTTAAAAATGACATCAAACAGATCCGCCAAGGGCAACAGGCCGGCCGGCATTTCATCTATGGTCAATTCTTCATACCCATGCACGTGGATGGTGAACCAGAGACGCATCGCATGTCTTTTCGCCATAGCCTGCAGGGCGACAATAGTCTCCCGCACGTCTTCGTCAAACTTCAAACCATCAATGATGATAATCTGGGGCACAAAAATATTCTGCACCATCAGATCGGTTAATCTTTCTTTCAGCTTCGGGAAGTTGAAACCCTCCACCTTGAAGGTCATGATGAAGCGGTTG
Organism: Deltaproteobacteria bacterium; assembly: GCA_026388415.1. Lineage (NCBI taxonomy): Bacteria > Pseudomonadati > Myxococcota > Myxococcia > Deltaproteobacteria bacterium. The sequence goes on from JAPLJV010000017.1 coordinate 52,340, forward strand.
GGCAGGATCGCCTCCCAGGTCTCCGCGCTTTCGGCCACCTGCGCCTGCTGGGCAATGTTATTAAATAGCTCATGATACCAGAGGCTTACTTTATTTACCGGATCTTGCAGGCTGATGTGGAGGACCTTCTGGTCTCTCATCATGGCGTTCAGGGCCAATTGCACCAAAAGGGCCGTTTTCCCTACGCCGACCTGAGCTGCCACGGCGCCCAATCCTCCTTCCGGGATGATGTTCTCGCTATCATATCCCATTACCCGGAAAGGACTCAAAAGCATCAGATTATTCTTCAGCATACGGCTACTCCTATGGTTATTGTTAAGCGGCGCTTTTCTTCCGGGCCGCAACCTCTTCGGCAATCTTTTCCGCAATGGACTGGGGAACCAGCCGGTAATGATCAAACTCCATGGTAAACTGGGCCTTACCCTGCGTAGCTGATCTCAAAATGGTGGAAAATCCGAACATTTCCGCCAGAGGAATCTGTGCTTCGACGACCGTCATGACGCCTTCGTCCTGGGCGCCCACGATCATCCCGCGCCTTTGATTCAACAGCCCCATGGCAGCGCCCTGGAACTCCGTCGGCGTTTCCACCACGACCTTCATGATCGGTTCCTGGACAACCGGCTTGGCCTTCATGTAGCCTTCGCGAAAGCCACCGCGCGCCGCCTGCTGGAAGGCAATATCGGATGAATCAACGGCGTGCGATGCCCCATCGTTAATGACAACCTTGATCCCCGTCACGGGAAATTCGAGTTTCGGCCCCTTGGCCAGGCACTGCCGGAAGCCCTTCTCACAGGCCGCAATAAACTGGGTGGGAATGGAACCGCCATAAACCTTATTTTCAAAAACGAAATCCGCCTCGGAGGTAGGTTCGAGGTAGCCGGCCACGCGGCCGTACTGGCCGGAACCGCCGGTTTGTTTCTTGTGCGTATAGTTAAATTCCGCCCGCTGGGTGATGGTTTCCCGATAGGCCACGCGAGGATTGCCGGTGGTTACCTCGGCCCCGTATTCACGGCGCATGCGCTCCACGTAAACCTCCAGATGCAACTCGCCCATGCCTTCAATGATGGTCTCATTCGTTTCCCCGTCTACATAACTGCGAAACGTGGGGTCTTCTTTGGTAAACCGGTTCAAGGCCTTGGACATGTTGGTCTCCGACTTGTTGTCCTTGGGAACAATGGCGAGCGAAATAACGGGCTTGGGAACAAACATGGAGGTCATGGTATAGTTCACTTCCGGCGAGAGAAAGGTATCTCCGGACGCACATTCAATGCCAAAAAGAGCGCCGATGTAACCGGCGGGAATGGCATCAATCTCTTCCATCTGATCGGCATGCATCCGCGCTAAGCGGCCGATCTTGACCTTCTTGCCGGTGCGGGAGTTGATGATCGTGGCGCCTTTAGCCAGGTGCCCCTGGTAAACGCGGATGTAGGTAAGCTGCCCGTATTGCCCGTCTTCCAGCTTAAAGGCGAGGGCTACCAGCGGCTTATCGGAGTCACTGGCCAGGACTACCTGCGCTTCATTGTTGTCCCTGTCCAAGGCCACATTCTCCACATCGGAAGGGCAGGGAAGCAACAGGTTGACCATATCCAATAGCGGCTGCACGCCTTTGTTCTTGTAAGCAGAGCCCAGCAGCACCGGGGTAAGCTTGCGCGCCAGCGTCCCGTTGCGCACTGCAGTAAGGATCATTGCCACGGTTATTTCTTCCTCCGCCAGGATGGCCTCGGTAAGTTCATCCGAATAAAGGGAGACCGTGTCAATTAATTCTTCTCTTTTGGCCTTTGCCTCGGCCATCATGGCCTCCGGGACGGCCTCAATGCGAACCCTCTCACCGTTTTCCCCGTCAAAGTAATAGGCCTTGAGCGCTACGAGATCAACCACCCCGGTAAAGTCGGTCTCCAGACCAATCGGCAACTGCAAAGCAATGGCATTGTGCCCCAGCTTGGACCGGAGCTGCGCGATGACCCGTTCGGGATTGGCCCCGCTGCGGTCGCATTTATTGATGAAAGCGATGCAGGGAACCTTGTACCTCTTCATCTGCTGATCAACGGTAATTGACTGTGATTGTACGCCGCCCACTGAACATAAAACCAGGATCGCTCCGTCCAGCACCCGCAGGGACCGCTCCACCTCGATCGTGAAGTCAACGTGACCGGGTGTATCAATGATGTTGATTTCATGGCCTAACCATTCACAAAAGGTGGCCGCCGAAGCAATGGTAATGCCACGTTCCTTCTCCAGTTCCATGGAATCCATGGTGGCGCCGACGCCATCCTTGCCCTTGACATCGTGAATGGCATGGATGCGCTTGGTGTAAAAGAGGATGCGCTCCGTAAGGGTGGTTTTACCCGAATCTATGTGGGCGCTGATACCGATATTCCTGACTTTTTTCTCATTGCTGTTCATAATAACTTTTTCCTTCAACCCTTCCTGACTTCTGAACTATTTTGACGATTATAACATAAATAACAAAAACGGGTTAGCGTTATCCGTTAACCCGTTCATTCACTTGGTGGAGCTGACGAGGATCGAACTCGTGACCTCTTGAATGCCATTCAAGCGCTCTCCCAGCTGAGCTACAACCCCAGTTCGCTTGTGTTCCGAATTTGTGCGCCCCTTAACACAGAGCTTCCAGCCTTGTCAACAGAATTTTCTTGACATTTAGCGCTCCCTCTATATAATCCGCCCCGTGCCGGAGTGGTGAAACAGGTAGACGCAGGGGACTCAAAATCCCCCGCTCGCACGGGCATCCCGGTTCGATTCCGGGCTCCGGCACCAGAAGAAAAACGAATACTTGCGGTTTCACAAGCAGTCTGAAAGCCCCTCCCCTTTTTCTTTTATCGGTCATTTTGTCCCGCTCCTGTCCCGCTTTTTTAATTTTAGGCCATAAAAAACCCCGGCCATGATAGCCAGGGGATCGCCTTTTTTTAGTTCATCCGTTGATGCGTACCTATCTCTCTTACAGCACTCCCACGGTCGGACTTGAACCGACAAGTCACACGTTTTACACGGCATACCCCTACGAGTATGGGGTTTTAGGTAACAGAAGAGAGGTGAGAAGAGGTGCAAGTGTAGAAGCAACGTACGAAACGTAGGCTTATCTATCGGGCCTGTCAAGGAAAATCATGATGCTTTTCCGACCATTAACGGGTAAATGAAAACCGGGCAGCTTTTCAGTGCTACCCGGTCGTTTCATCTGATGGCGCCGGCGCCTATCCGTGGGGTATTGTTTCCGGCCCCTGGTTGGCGCGTTTAAATACTACCCAAAGCTTTAAGGCAAAAAGCGGTTTTTTCCCTGATAATATCTGCCAGGGTTTCAAGTGGATTAGTAACGTCTAATATTATGCTATCGTAATCTCCAGCAGCCGCTTGTAAAAGGCCCGCAAGCCCATGAAGCTGAAATAATGCTGATTCAAGTTCACCTTTGGTTTCATCCGATATTTCATTAAAAAGCCCCTCGGTTTTTTCAACTTTCCCGCTCATGCTATCACCTCCTAAAGGTTTTCCGTGTTCGCCAGGATGTCGCCGGCGATCTGTTCGAGAAGGAAAGAAATCCCGTTCACCTCATCGCGGGATAGATCCTTTCCTCCGTCGTCGTGGGCAAAAAACAACCCGGCCACTCCCTGAAGCTTCCACGCACACCTATTTAGATTGTCCGTGACATCGACCTCGACTTTTTCGCTCTGCTCAATTGCTTTTCCCTTTTTCATGCCGTCACCTCCACCGTCTTTACATTTGATTCAAGGCGCCTAAGCACACCCGAGAGGGCGTCACTTGCATCTGTACTTTCTTGAAGGATTTCGCCCAGTATCGTATCCACTCCCATTACAAATAATACCGGATATTCAGGTTCATGCCAACCGTCGCAGCCCGGCGGTATGAAGAAATGATCCTTAATCACGCTTAATTTCCGTCGGTTTTTTTCGATTTTCTCTATTGTATCCAATAAACATTCCATGACATCATTAACCATTTCTGTTTCCTTTTTCATCTTCACACCTCCATAAACAAAAAACCCCTGAGCTTTCTCCCTGGCCATAGGACCAGCTTCCAGCCTCACGGCTGAAAGAAACTCAAGGGTTCTTATTGCTGTTATAGTTTTCATGGGCCTATGGTTTCGAAGAGTTGTTTTGTTAGCTGATAGCACTTATGATATACAGTGTCAAACATTATTTATCATTGCAAAGGACATGCATTTATGAAAAAAAGAAACATGGCAAAAGATGAATATATCGGCTTTCGTACATCGGTAGAAATCAAGCAACTCCTTCAAAAACTCGCTGACGAGGGTTATAGGACCCTGTCGCAAGAATGCGAGATGATCATAATTGAATGGCTGAAAGAGCACGGTCATATCAAACCCAAGAAATAACCCTTAACTGAGGGCTGCCATGGTCAATTACTGAAAGCCCTTCATCAAAGAAAGGATTGAACTATGTTTGTTGCGTCAAATATCTTTTTCAAGTTGCGCGATCTTCATCCAAAGGATACAGAACAATACGAGCATTATGAGGCCATGCGCAGGCTCTCAAGCAATGTGGAGGAGCTTCTCCGGAAACTTGATGCTGTTGAGAGGGTCGTTAATCAACTTCCCAAGAAGTAACAAACTCAATCATTGTTTTTTCCTCCATGAGGGTTCCTCTTATGGGCAACATAGATTTTCCCAAACTCTCACACGATGACGCAATTAAAAGAACCTACGCTCTCCGCCCCGGGTGCGATGAGTATTGTGACGGCATATGCGACTTAGAGCGCCGCAAAAGAGAACGTGAAGACGAAATGCTCACAATGACCGAGACGCTGGTAAAAGAAACCGAAACACTTGTAAAACAAACAGACAAGATGCTCATGATCGCCAAATGGTCGGCGGCGCTGTCTATTATCGCTATCGCCATAACGCTTTGGCAATGGTGGCTAAGATGCTGAGAACGAGTACCGGAACCGCAAAATATAAAACGGCACCCCGCACTATCTTCAAGAACAGGTCGATTTCTTTACCCTGCTTCTCAATTTGTTTATGGATTGCCGAGATTCGCTGTTTGATCTCTGAATAACGTTTCTCTGTATCCATGGAAGGCCTCAGATCCCTTCAAATCTCCCCCAGGGCGCGAAATCTTCCCCGGGACCTACCAAACCCTATCCCCAAAGGGGAGATAACAGCGTACACTCGGCAAAGCGTAAGCCGTCTGGTGCAATTTCAACGGTCTCCTGCCATTGCTCAGAATGCCCACGGCACCCGCTTTTCTTCTTTCTTCTTCGGTTCAGGCGCCTTCCAAGGATTACAATCAAAATCATCCATGACATAAGCCAGGGCCTTGAGCTCGGGGATCTTCAAAATATCCGTTTCGGGGCCAGCATTCCGGACTTTTCCCAATAGCAGCGGGGTCCTGTTGTCACTGTTATTGAAAAAGAGCAGGTTATGATTAGCGATGAAGTTCCTGACGAGCTGAATCAGGAAATTGGTATCCTTGCAGCGGTATGACTTCCAGACAGTCGGGATATTCGGGAAATTCTTTCCGTTGTCCTTCAGGTGTTCGCTTAGCATACGGGAGAAGCTAAGCTCCCCCTCGTCGTCGCCATGGCATATTTCATTAACCCTCTTCCGTCCGCACACCTTTTCAATCTTCTCGAAAAAGGTATGCAGAATTGCAGACTCCCCTTCCTCAAAGGCAAGGAAACGGGCCCGCTTCATGTTACGGTCCTCCGCTGTCGGTTCAAGCTGAGCAACAAGGACGTAATAACCTGGCTTGTCCGGCTGCGGCCAGGAGACCCCTATCCGGATACTAACTGTCCTCTCTCTCTTCCCTCTCAGATCCACGCAATAAAGGTGCGGGTGTATCTTGTGTTCATCGAGAAGCATTTCATAATTTCCGGCCATACAAACCTCCTTAGACTAAATTTTCATCCCCGAATTCCGGGAAGAGCATTTTTGAAAGTGTCAACCGCGCCATGGCCTCATAATTAAAGGCATGCCGGAAATGATCCGGCCCAAGTTTCACGTAAACGTAACGCTTTGACCCGGTTTCTTCGTCCTCTTCCAACCGCTTGGCCACGTTGTGAAGATGTCCGGCGAAGGCCCGCGTCACCTCACAGTCCTTTGGCAGCACAACCGCGCTATCCATTATTTCTTTATGGGATGCGTCCAGGGATTCTGTCCGGTTGCAGGAGACAAGCAGTTTCTTTTCATCCCAGGCATAGGAGCCCCTTTGATGCTCGTTATAGTAGTTCAGAAAAACGCGCCCTTGGTGCCGTTCTGCAAAGGCCCGGGCATTCCTGGTTTCCGGAAGCGCATCCACGACACACCGGGAGACATGAAAGACCTTCATGAGCCGATCAAGTTCATTCCAGTCCTTGTAAATCCCCAGGTGAACGATTTTCCCGGCCTTGTCTCCGTTCCTCTTGCCGATCACAACATGAAGATCCTTCCCCTGATCAACCCCCATCGAACAGGGACCGGGATCACTGCTTGCAATCCCGTCATTTCCGCATAGAGCAAGAACCTCTTCGACTGTGAGCCGGTTTGTGGCTTCTACATAGGCAATCCCTATTTTCAAATTGTAGAAATCAGTCAAGTTGTTTGTCGTTCTTAACTGATGGAGGATCTCCCGCGGATCAACGAAATGAGAAAAAAGCTGGCTGTAATGATAGCCGCGCTTGTCGGTTATGTTTGGCCGCTTTGCAACCCACTGACCAATTGACGGGTTCAGTTCTGCGGAGCATTTCACACAGGCACGGATCACCCGCCCATTGACTTCCACAAGGCAAGAAGGGAAAGTTTCTTCCAGGCACGTCCAGGAGCCGCAGGAAGGACACTTCAGGAGCCAATATCTTTGATCCGTCTCCTGGAATGCCTTATCAATACCGTAGTCCGGCAAGGTAGGGTTTGAGAGCTTGAGCACTTCCTTAAAATCGCTATGCCCCATGCGCTCCATGGCCATATCAATGGCATTCTGAGGCGCTTCGTCGAGTTCGTCAAACACAATGAAATCCGCCGGCACTGACTTCAGACCGACGCGGGCCTTCATGCCCCGAAGATAAAGGAAACAGTTCCAAATCCTTTTGACGCTGGCCGAATCGGTATCGCGGATCCATTGCCCGATCGTGTCCGGATTGTCGTCAATGAGCGGATCAATCCGCCCCTTGGCAAAGTCCGTGACGTCAGACTTTGACGGGAATAGATAGAGAATACCCCGATATCCCGCGTAGCGTGCCCTGTATGCCACCCGAAGCATGGCCTTTGACGTGAGACCAAGCTGCGCGGCTTTCATTTCAACCTGGTGCGGATGGTCGTCCCGGTAGGGATCGATCAGATATTCATGGCGCTCGAATGTGAACGGCCGCCCGTCAAGGATGATGGTCTGAGCCCATTCGGAAAAAGAAGGAACCGCGCCACTCTCCCCAAACTTCAGGTCAATTGATTGTAACAGACCCGCGAAGAGCCTTTCTTTCTTTGAGTCTGTTGATGATACGGTCTCTAACATCCTTGTCTGCCTCTCCAATCGCGTTTAACACTTCCCGCTGAAATTCTGCTATGGCCTCAACATCGTAAAGGGTCTTGAAAATATCAAGCTGTAACGAGAGTTGGCCTCTGATTTCAGCCATAGCCTTCAGGGCCAGTTCCCGGGGGTCCTTGAATTTGTATTCCTTGACATCCTCTTCAGTCCCCCGGATCCGGACCTTCTTGACCTGAGATTCCAGGATCTGCAGGGCCTCTTTGTCACCACGATTCCAGCGCATGAGAAGGTCCAGGAGTTCATTTGCATAGCCGTTGATCTTCTGGAGCTGGTCCACTGCATTCAGGTTCTTCTCAACGACGTGGTGGGCATTTTCAAGGGCCACGGACTTGACAACGGCAATGTTCAGTTCCTTTCGGGCCTGGCTGATGGCGCCTGCGGTCACGGAAAATAGTTTAGCGCATTCTTTACCCGATTTCCCGGAGCGAAGAAGCTGAGATAATTTGAGTTTATCGATTTTGCCGTTTGGCATTTACTAAACCCCCGCTTAACTTTCTAAATACTTTAGTTGGCACGATGCCCGTCTTGTCGACCGGCTTCAAGTGCCAGGATTGCTGCGAAGTCATCCCGAACATCCGGCCACCAAACTTTCTTTGAAAGGTGCCTTTTCCAGTCTGCAATCTCTGCCGGTGTCCGGCATTCGTTCAGGTCAATCTCATAATCTCCGCCCGGTGTGTCCAGGATTATGATCCCGCGCTCCCTGGCCAGACGTGCTCGGCCTATTTGGACTTTTTCCATTTTAGAAACCTCCTTCTTAGCTTTCTCGCGTCCATTTCGATTCAGTTATAAACTTACAACCGTCTGCCAGCTTGAAGTTGATGGACTGACCATTGGGGTTGTTTACCCGGTTTGCCCATGACTTCCCCTTGACGATCTTCAATCGCCCGTTGTCCATTGCGAGGTAAAGGCGAGGCTTTTCAAGGCCGCGGGCACCGCCAAGACCTTCGTCGCGCCCGCTGTTTTTCTGCAAGGCAATCAGGCAGAATCCATTTTTGAGGCGGTCAGAAATCGCTTTGAGCATCCCCCCAACCTTGAAAAAGTCGTCATGTAGTTCCAGGTAATCGACAACATTGATTGCATCGGGCCTGATAACGTCGGCAAAGTCGCCAGACCGATCCCATGCTTTGAAGGTCCAATCACTCAGGGGCAGGTCGAATTTTGATATTCTCATGTTCAACTCTTCCGGGCCGCCTTCGGAGCTAAAAAGATGAACGGCATGATTCTGCTGATTCAGTTTGATGAAATTCAGGATGAAGGAGGTTTTACCGGCGTTCGGAGCACCGGCAATGACGGCAATGTTTCCGGGATAGACCGAAACAAGGTGCTCGATCCCGAACGGCCAGCGGAGGGGAAGAGGGGATATATCGGCGTTTTTCCAGTCCAGAGGTTCAATTTCGTTGTCAAGTCTGCGGAACTGTCCGTTTTTGTTGCCGCTTCTTTCTATTTCGCCTTCATCGCACATCCGCTTCAGAATGATGGAAACATTCTTCTTTTCGTCCCGTGTGGACAGTTGTAGACACTGGTAAACGTCTGTAGACAAAAAGGTGCCACTTGTAGACAGTACCCACTCCCGGACGTCGGTGGAAAGGGTCCGGTCCCTGCGTTCGGCTCTTACCATAGCAGACCGGATTTTCTCTTCCGCCTCACTGGATGGAAAGGGGGGCTTACAGTTTGATGCTATAATATCAAGTGCTTGCTTGATTATTTTCTCGGGAAGGTTGCCTCTGACCAGTGCATTTGCAATCGAAAAAAGGTCTTCGTCACGGCGTCCGACGGTGAAAAAATCGTCACTGTCTACAGAACTGTCTACACCCCCTCTATAATGTACCTTATTATTATTAAGTGCGCTTGAGAGCGCACCCGGCATGCTCGGCAGTTCAACGTCCAGGGGAAGGCCGTCTTGCCATGCATAGGCCTTGCCCTCGGCATTGGTAGAAGGGGGGGCTATGATGTACCCACCTTGCCCTCGAAAATCAACTCCAGGCAGTACACCGGCCCCGACAGTCAGCTTGTAATCTTCCATCCATCGGAAATATAGGTGCCAGCCGCCCCGTGGCGTCCGGGCCGTGGGCATAAGCAGGCTTTCAGGTAACAGCTTTTGAACGGCTTCATATCCCTCTTGAGTGTCGCAATCGACAACAAATATTCCAGAGACTTCGCCGGTGCAGATCCCTACCATCGCAGACGGCCATTGACCCCACCACTTTTTGATTTCCTCTGAAGAGGCCCGGCGTGTTTGAAATTCGGTCCAGGGCAGGAAAGGTTTTTTATCCGGCTTTATGGGAATCACACTGAGGTTGAATTTTTCGGCATAATTTAGGGCAGCACTCAAAAGGTTATTTCCCATGGTTAACGCTCCGCTGTTGTAGCTCGCAATGTATTATTTTCTCTGCTCGTTCGGGTGTTGATGGTTTTGCATGACAGGATTGACACAAGCAGTAACGGATCAAGCGCGACTTGCCTTTGATCCCGCCCCATTTCTCAGGTGTATCGGGCATAAAAATCCCTGTCACATCCGGTGCGGCGCCACATATCAAGCAAAAGTCAGAGGGTAGATGAATTAAGGGTTCAGTCATCTGCGGACTCCAGGAGATAACGGACGGCATCAATGCGACGTGAAAGGGTAATATCAAAAACCTTTCCTATTTTTCTTTCCAGACGGCGCAGCATATTTTTTAGGTACATCCAGTCAATGAGATTCATCAAGCGCCGCCTCTTCCCGTAGTCGTTTCGCTTTGGCTTCGTGGTCTAAAGCGTCTTGCCGGAGAAGTTCCGCCGCCTGGTCGTGAAGTAAGGCTTTTCTGTGAAGCTCCTCGTTGGGTGTCATGCTTGAGCTCCTATGGTCCGGGATCGATCCGCCATCCATTGGATCAATGAATCGACGGGGTAGCAGATCTTTCGACCGCACCGGAACCGACCTGCCGGACCCATTCCTGACGAATCCAAGTTGGCCATGTATTTCTCACTCAGTGCGCCGCCCGAAAATTCTCGAATTTCAGTTCTGGCGACTATGGGAGCCCGCCATTTCTCCCCCAGAGCAGCCAGTGGTTTAGTAATGTCATTCATCGTCGTTACCTCCCGTTAGTGTTTAAGGGTTGTTTTGTGTTCCCTTTTGAAGGTTAGTCGGACTTTCAACGGAAGGCATCTTCCGCTGGATGGAAGAAACATGGAAGATGGACGGAAGATGTAAAGAAAAAGCCATTACATTCAACATGATGCAATGGCTTTCAGTAATATTGGAATTTTTTATGTTTTACTGTGAAATTATCCAGGGTGGCCCGGTGTAGATATAGCCGTATTTCCCATCTGGTTTGATATGGTCATTGAGAAATCGTGAAAGTTCTTTCATGTTTGCACTATTCATGGCGTCAAAGGCACGGTCAATGGCTCTCGAAATGTTGTTTTGGGCTTTGCCATGAATAGAATCCTGAAATGTTCTCTGTCTCATTTCTTTTTCTAGGGCGTCCTTTTCTTTTTTAATTTCAGCCTGGATTATGGGGTCAACCCCATCGCGTTCGTTCTCGGCTTGCTCTCCCTGCAGCTTCTGGTATCGTGTCCAGAGTGCCGATCGAGCTTTGCTGTCATTGATGCTGCCAGAATTTTTTGTCCGTGTCGGTTTGTTCAATCCTTCTGCTATTGCACGATCTTCTGACATGGGATTGGCCTCTGCCTTGTTCGCTGCTTGGTAAAGGTTAATGCATGAAATCGACCCCTGGGGCTTTTCAAGCAGAAAGGCGATATACCGAAGCCCGCTCTTGTGTTTTACCCGTGTGTCCTTGCCTTCAAACCCGATATGCCATACATCGCCCTCTCTAGTGAAGAAATTGCCGGATGTTTCCTTCTTTTGCGGCAACAGATCTTCCTTTTGGGGATCTTTCTCAACCTCCGGCTCTGTCTCAAATAAAGCCTCTTTCAGATGATCAATAACCCACTGCGCTGATTCTTCATCATCAGGAAGTTCATAAGCCGCCCAAGAGTGTATATTCGTGATACTGTCCAAGTCTTCCTTCAGTGTTTCGATCTCCTTCAACAGAAAATCACGACGTGGCCCCAAGCGTTCTCTTGTTTCGTATGCTCCAAATATTAATGCGGGATTTCTTTTGCGAAGCTGTTCCATCTTTTCGATCGATGAAGGCAACGCCGGCCATGGCATGTAATCCAGTTCCTTGCATAGCCTTTTTAGGCGTTCTAATTTGGTAGAAATATCCGGTGGTGGGATCGGCCTCCCGAGTTTATCAAGAGGTTGATGCCCTTCTTTGACATAATGAAATAATTCAAAGGGTTTAATGTCTAAGTGGATTAAAAGGTTCTTTCCGGAAATATATTTTGTCATTGCCGCCCCCTTAGCGGTCCCTATGGTTTAAGGGGAAACCGGGTAGGGTCCCCGGCTTTCGGCCCGTCAGCCTATCCCCTTATTTTTCTACAAAAACACCTTGTAACCGATATTCAGTGCCTTCCCCAGGCGCTTCGCCATTTCCTTACCAATGGGGCGCTTGCCGTTCTCCATTTCAGAAATATGGCGCTGAGGGATGCCGGTCAGTTCGGCAAGTTTCATCTGCGTCAGTCCTTCCCTGTATCGTGCCCCGGCCAACGCCTTACCGATAAGCTGCGCCTCCGAACATTCAGGGTAAGCATCGCGCCAGGGGACAGAATCTGATGTGTCCACGAATCCCAACGGCTTCAGGCTTTCAATGGCCCGCGCTATGTTCACAATCGGCCCGATGAATCTAAGTTCAGCGGTTTCAGTAGGGTGCTTTTTCGTGTGTGCCTGCATATGTCACCTCAATCAATTTAATTTCTTTGTCTGTTATTTCCCATATCGCCACATACGTGGGGCGGCCTTTCTTTAAATGACAGTGATAACGGGCGCCGGAAAGGGCGCTGAAATTCGGCCAGTCTCCGCGAATAGGCCCGTTGGCTTCCATATCCTTTTTCAGGGCAATAAGAAGGTTCTGGACATTTTCAGGTAGATTCCTGACTCGCTTATACAGCCCCGCCTTTTCCGTCACTGTCCATGTCATGATTTTATCCTATACCAAATAAAAGTATAATACAAGGTGTTTCTATTTCGTGAAGTTCACAACCTGCCCGGCGTCCTCTTCGGCCTTTTTCTGTCCGGCGCTGTCAATGGCCCTCTCAAGGTTCATTGTGGCATTGTGCAAGGTCCCTTTTGATAAGTGCGCGTACCTTTCCGTCATGGCAATTACTGAATGGCCCATAAGCTCTTTGACTGTGTAAAGATCCGTTCCCGCCGAAACGTGCCAGGATGCAAAAGTGTGTCGGCAAGTATGGAAGAAAACTCTTTGCCGCCTGTCCGTAATGCCATTGTTTAGGCCCAGGTCCGCCACAACTTCGGAAAATTCCCGTGGTGCGTCCTGTAATTGCCCGCCGCTCATTTTGGTAAAGATATAATCGTCCGGCCCCCCGCGCTTCATGGCCTCAAGCATGGCCTTGACTCTCACGGTCATAAACGCGGCCCGGCCCTCTACGCCTTTAGGATCCATTACGGTTATAAGCCCCCGGTCAAGGTCAATGTGGCTCCATTTCAATTTTGCCATTTCGCCCATGCGCAAACCTGTTTGAAGGCTTAACAAGGCCAGGTCATGCGTCAAGGCGTTTTTGTCCTGTAATGCTTTTAAAAGTGCCTCAGCTTCCTCGTGGCTCAGGAAACGGACTCTTTTATTGTCCACTTTCGGAACCTTCACTTGTTTTGTGGGTGAATCGCCCATTACAAGCCCGTCACGTCGCGCCATGTTCCAGGCTTGCCGTATGGTGGCAAAAATATATTGAAGCGTTCGCGGTGCCTTCCCCGCGCTCAGGACGTTCTTTTTTATCTTCTCGATGGCAAAAGGCTTCACGTCCTTTAAAGGGATGTTTCCGATAACTGGCTTGATCCAGATTCTAAAATGTTCGTCGTCTTTTCGTGCCGTGCTTTTATTCCGGCCAACCTTAGACGTGGGTGCATAGGTGTTTTCAAAATACTGCCCGAAGGTGACGGACTCTTTTTCAAGGCGCGCCGCCTCTGTCTTTTCCGCCGCCTTCCTTGTGTCCTCTATAGTCCGCTTCTCTGCCAGGGTTTGCGGACCTTCCCCGGCCTTTCTGTTTTCCTTCAATTCCGTCAAGCGCTCGTATGCCTTTGCCGCCGTCCAATTCTGTGAAGCCCATCCAAGGCCCTCTTCGCGGTCTTTCCCGGCCAACTTATAACGAATCGTGAAATATTGATCGCGCTTGACTCCATTTTTCCGGGTGGTATGTTCTCGGAAACGGACTCCTGGAAAGTTCGTCTTGATCCATTTTGCCATGATCTATTTTCCCCTTTTTAAAAAATCCCCCGTTATCCAGTCCCGCTATAGTCCCGCTTTTTTACTTGAAACAGGGTGTTTTAATGTGATGCCTTAGGAAAGATGATAAATGAGATATCTTTGAATGTCAAGGGGTTTGTGTGATTAAAGGAAGTTATAGGAAAAACCAAAAAGGGGACTCAAAATCCCCCGCTCGCAAGGGCATCCCGGTTCGATTCCGGGCTCCGGCACCAGAATAACTTCAATAAGATACATACTCAAGGGGAATTTAATCACTACACTCTTTTTCCTTGAGTACGCCATTTTCTCCCCATTCTCTCCCCACTTTGGAAAATTTACATGATGGGCTCTATCAACTGGTAATTTATCCAAAAGAATCAGCTTCCTGCACCATTATCGCAACAATTAGTGCTATAATATTGCACATTTATCCACATCCGAGGGGCATAGGGCTTATCAGTGGTCACAGCAAAAAAATTAATTAAAATATATAATATTATTGAGATATTATATAATGCTTGTTGTGGACAAATTGAGGGCGGAGGGCTTAGCTCCCCGCACGCAATGCAGCAACATTCCAGGCCCCCTGCCCCATGACCCGGACACAGTTCGCCACGATGCCCCAAGGCGCAACGATCAACCATCGGGCTGAAGCTGGGCATGCGTCGTGAGGTCATTGATTTTAGACCGTCATAATATTTCATTGAATCTTGACCCATTTATTATTGAGGGCATCGCCCTGCGCTCAAAGAGTATCAGTGATGGGAGAATGTATAAATATTGAGCCTTGGTATTTGGAACCTGTCAGTGTCATGGGATCATTCGTTCAATCTGAGCAGTAATAAAAAATTTGGTTTGTTAAATCGGAACATTAGCAATGCCCCTCGATGTGACGTGGGCTCGCTGGTGTGCTATCACTCCTTGGTGAAACCCCAAACACCGTACACTTCCGCTACCTCATGGATCTGCTCCTCAAGGCCATGTAACTTGGCTGCAAAAAGGGCGATGGCGTTCTCTGTGTCGGTTCTTATAAAAGGTTCGAGTAAGTTCCTGGCCTTATCCTGGATTTGTAACCCCATCACTGTCAAACTATAGCCCACAGACTGGAGTTGGTCGGAAGTCATTGACGTCTTGCTTGCGTTGAATGCGTTGATATCAAAATCATATTCCATGGTTGTGCCTCCTAATTGTTGTTGGGCGCTCTTGATCTGCGCCAAGGTTTCCCCTTGCGGTAAGGATTTCGCCATATCTGGCAGGAGGGGAACCGGTTGTTATTTACACAGAGGAAAGATAGTTCGTTAAATTCGTTTATTTCGTTACACAGGGATAATGATCTTTGGCTATTGACAACAAGGTTTTCTCTCTTTTTAATACGAAATAAACGAATAAAGAAATGAATAAATAACAACCTCTCCCCTGTGTTAATTTTTTATAGTGAACGAATTAAACGAAATTAACGAATAAACTTTTATCTCCCATCCTGTGTAAAACGCGCCTCATTTTTGCCGCCCAACGATCGAACATCGGGCAACATCTTAATCTTATTGCGTAGATGCATGATGATATTTCGGGACACATCTCTGTGCTCTCAACGCCGCCGTTTTTTTGTGAAATGTACCGGCCCAACCGGCGCCGGAATGGTCAGGAACGGGGCCATGTCATCTAGCTCCTTGTCGCCTTCCGACCAGCGGTAACTTTCGAGGCCACAGGAGTCGCCGGGCAAGACACAGCTTATTGTCGAGCCGGGATCTTGGTAGTCGATCTCTGCAAGAAAAGCCATGGCACCGCCAGGGGGCACGCTACCTACCTCGACAATCGACTCGAGATAAATCTTACCGTGGATACTTGTATCTGGCTGGTTGGCTACCTTTGCGATGCCCGCCTTGAAAATTTCTACGGCACCGTTCGGGTCATCGGCCTCGGCAAAATAGACGAAATGGGCACTCCTGTTCTCCTCCTCTTTGTAATTATGAAACGAACCGACATACAACATGATGCACCTCCTTTGAAATAATGATGATTTTGCCACCATACACGTGCTATCTCATGCGACGCAGGTGGCAATGAATTCGAAAAAGAAACAGAAAGATTTATTTTCCCTACATGGGGCAGGCCAATCAGCATGATCAGGGAGTTTCTGCATTGGTGCAGGATGCTAAAACCAAAAATTACAATTATCGCAGTTACGGCACTGAGTTGTTTAAAGCCATGGGGGTGGTAGACCCGTGATTAATGACCCGGGGTACCCTAATTATCCAAGGGGGGCAGTCTATGGTCAACAGACCACGAACAACGCAGACCAATTTTTGAAAAAATGGTTTTTGCCCAGCCGGGTAACGCGGAACCATACAAATAAAGTTGCCAATTTTATAATTGCGGTATATTGTTTAGTTGCGGTTGAAAGATGCTATTTTGGGGGGATGATCGGGGGCATTTGTAACTTCCTGTAATCAGTAAAATGCCGACATCGATGAAAATGCTTCATTTCAACCCGTAATAAATAAATGATGCTGCTTTCTCAGAGAAGCTAATCTGAGGCATAGCATGTGAGGGTTGTCCGAATGGCGCTCAAAAATGTCGTCTTGCCGAGTGACTCGACCAAAAATGGATCTGATCTTCCCAAAAAGAGGTTACCGATCCACCTTCCTTGCCCAACCACATCGCCAACCCCCTGCTTTTTGGCACCAGAGAATATCCCTTGACAAGTAAAAACAGCCGCCTTAAACTTTCAGCGCCGAAAAACAATGCCTTATCAAGGGAGGTTAATCGTATGATGAAAGGAAGAGTGTATAAGAGGCCGACTGTTTTGGTGTTGGTTTTGGCGTTGGTTTTGATGGCCGGGCCTGTATGGCCTCAGGCCGGGAAACCTGAGAAGGATGCTTTTCGGTTATCCCACATCAAATCTTTTGAACCTTTTGCCGTCGTCAAAGGCGACAGGTCGGAGGGGTTGGCTATAGACATAATTTCAGAGGCTCTTGCCAAGGTAAACCTCAAAGTTGTCTTTGTCGGTGAGGACCAGGACAAAGAGCAGGATGCGCTGGCTCAGGGGCGGGTTGACGGCTTGGTATTTTTCGGGATTAACCCGGAGCGCAAAAAAACATTTGACTTCAGTGATCCCTACCTCATAACAGGCGGCGCCCTTTTTGTGAAATCTTCCAATCCACCT
Source organism: Deltaproteobacteria bacterium (assembly GCA_026388415.1). NCBI lineage: Bacteria > Pseudomonadati > Myxococcota > Myxococcia > Deltaproteobacteria bacterium. Next base: position 69,319 of record JAPLJV010000017.1, read on the forward strand.
TGCTCCGACCTGAAGGAGCTCGAAGGAAAAGTCGTGGCTACCCCACAGAAGGGACCATTGGCCGGGTACATCAAGGAAAATTACCCCAAGATTACCGTTTACACTGACGTCAAGGATTATCAGGTTACCCTGGAAGCGGTTCTTAATGGAAAGGCATACGCTGCCGCTCTCAATACCCAGGTTGGTGCGGTCCTGGCTCAAAAGCTGTATCCCGGCAAGTTCTCTTTGCCGGACAGAGGGTATCAGGAAATTCCTATAGGTGTGGCAGTCATGAAGGGTAAACAGGATTTCTTGCTCAAGAAGTTTAACGACGGACTAAAGGCGATCCTTTCAGACGGAACCTACGACAGGATCATTGCCAAGTGGGGCGTACCTGCGGCAACAAAGCCAGGGACACGTTGATTAACCCTAGTACCACGGATAGGTGCAGCAACCCGGGATTATAAACAAATAGGTGGGGATCCCGGAGGTGATGGCCGCATTTGTTACTTCCTGAAAGCAAGCATAAGATGATTTAAATAAATATACGCACCTTCAATTGGAAATAAATTGTACCACTTCGGAATTATTTCTTGACAGAGATTTGTTTTTATATTTAAGGTCAAATCAAGTTCACGATAGATCATATCCATCAGGTTAGCACGGGGGGGCTTAGCAAGATGTCCTAATGTCGGAAAAAGTCTCATCATTTATAATCTTCGTTTTTATGATTTCCTTTATTGGGAGCAATAGCAATTGCATCGGTATAAGGAGCATTACTCCTGACTATCCAGGCCTTCAAACAGATACAATCCACAGTGACAAAAATAGCATTTGATAAAGATTGGATCCAATAGTTGTCTTTGTATTTCCTATATGAACATTCAGCAACAGAAAGGAGGGTAATGTAAGCGGATGGGCAGTAAAGGGTTTCAGTTGCGTGTCGTGCGATGCGACAGCAAGATAGAGACTCCGTTCAGAAGCCATCTGGCCACTAAGGACTGAGTGGCACTGGAAGAAAGTAGATAACGGTAGATGCGGTAGTACATAGGAAAATAATCAGATCGTGCTAATAGTCACCATACAACAGTTGTGGCGTCGCTAACCTGTGAATATTTTTCTGGTAAGTAGTGCCGGTTCAAAGATGGGAGTTGGACTTTAAATACGAATTACGGGTGGAAAGTCCCATGTATTGGAGGATATTTTTTTCCAGTGATTGGGGCTTATAAAAGCACCGGCAAGCTCGGTGATAATTCACTAACCGAAGTAAGGAGGACCCAATGAAAAGTTTGAGATTTTCTTTAATTACGGTTGTATTAGTGTGCCTTGCCCTGGTTGTATCCTCCGTGTTGCCTGGAAATATATTGGCAGCGCCTTCCCCTTACAAGATAGGCGTCATTACATCAGTAACAGGTTTCATGGGCCCGATGGGCAGCGGGGCCAGAGATGCAGCCCAGTTTGTTGCGGAAATAGTTAACAAGCAGGGAGGGATCAACGGGCACCCTTTGGAAGTCATCGTATATGATGATGGAAGTGATCCGAGTAAAGGGGTGATGGCCCTGAAAAAACTGATTGATGAAGACCAGGTGCTAGCAGTCGTTGGTCCTGTTTCGACAGGTATCGCCCTAGCCTGTGCGCCAATTGCAGAAAAATCGGAGGTTCCTATTCTGACTCAAAATTCCAGCAGTTGGTCGGTCGCCCTGAAACCATGGAACATCCCGAAACCTCCTACGAAAATAAGGAAATGGGTTTTTTAGGCCACAATAGACCCTATGTTTCTGGATTATGCCATTTATGAAATGCTCAGGAAACAGGGCGCAAAAAAGCTTGCTCATATGAATGTAAATAACGCCATGGGAAAGGCTATGAAAGAATCATTTGAGGCTAGCCATGCAGCTGCCGGATTCAAGGTCGTAATATGGGAGGAGTACGGTAGAGAAGATACAGATTTAACGGTCCCGCTCACCAAGATACGGTCAACGGATTTTGATGCTATTATTATTGGAGGAGCAGAGATGGCAGGGGCCATTGCCTATAAACAGGCCAGGGAAATGGGAATAAAACAGCCGATCATCGGCTCGCCGCCACTTGCCATGGGAAAGATCGTTCAGGTCTTGGGCAGTTCCCTTAACGGTCTCCAGATTCCTTCTTATGTAGTGGATTTTGGGGAGTCCTTACCCATGGATGAGCCTCAGAGGAAATCGGTGGTTTCCCTCACAAAAATGGTAATCGAAAGGACAGAAAGCAAAAGAGCCGATACAGGGCACACGGCAGGCTGGGACGGAATCTATCTATGTGCGGATGCGCTCAAAAGATCAAACCCGGATTTATCGAACCTGAAAAAGGCCAGATCCCAAATGAGAGATGCCCTTGAGACCGTGAAAGGCTACGTGGGCGTACAATGCATGGGAGATATGACCAAATGGCATGAGATTGCTGCCCCGATGATACCCAGTGAGCTGCAAGATGGAAAACTGAAAATCATCGGTAAAAAAATTACGCCCACATGGGCAGACTTTGAATGATTTATTCATCCAATAGCAGGTAGCATAGAGTGACACAAACTGACCAGATCCTACAATTCATTCTAAGTGGTATCAGCACGGGCAGCATTTATGCAATTGTCGGCCTTGGTTATATGATCATCTACAGTGTAACAAGGGTTGTCAATTTCGCTCAGGGAGAGTTTTTGATGTTGGGGGGCATGCTGACGGCCACCTTTATCATTTCGGGCTTTTCCCTGAGCATTTCGATTCTCGTTGCAGTTCTGATAACAACTGCTATCGGGGCATTGTTTTATCAGGCCGTAATATACCCCATCAGAAGAGCTCCCGGTTTTGCTTTGATATTGGTTACCTTCGGTGTTTCCATCATCATCAGGGGGATAGCCATGCTTTGTTGGGGAACGGATCCTCAAAGTATACCTTATTTTTCACTATCGGATCCTATCCCCATCTTCGGGGCTTTGCTTAATCCCCAATCACTATGGATTATTGTCAGCACGCTTGTGATTGCGTTAGGACTTTTCCTTTTTTTCAGATTTACCGTCACCGGGAAGGCCTTTATGGCAAGCGCATTAGATGCATCTCTTGCTACCCTGATGGGGATAAAAACGGAAAGAATGGGGCTGCTGGCCTTTTCACTTTCAGCTTGCTTGGCTGCCTTTGCCGGTGCTGTCATGGGTCCGATTACATTTCCCCATGTGGGCATTGGGCTGTACTTATCCGTTAAAGGATTTACAGCTGCGCTGATTGGAGGGCTTAACAGGATTGAGGGTGTGATGGTTGGAGGGCTTGCCCTAGGGATACTGGAATCGCTTTCTGCGGGTCTGATCAGTTCCGGGAGCAAAGATGCCATAGCATTAGCGGTTCTTTTAGTCGTACTCTCTTTCCGTCATCACGGCTTGCTTGGGGATGAAGAAGCGGGACAGGTCTAAGTAGAATTCCAAATTGTTTTTCTGGTAGGCAAGGATAGTGACGGGAATAAAAAGCATTAATATCAAAAGAATAGTTATCGGGTTATTTGTCATCGCTGTAGGATTGATGCCCGAAATTGTCAGAAGCTCCTATTACGTCACTGTTGGGAACTTTATTGGTATTTATGCTATTGTTGCCATGGGACTTTCTCTGCTGCTTGGTTATGCAGGGCAGGTCTCAATGGCTCAGGCTGGGTTTTTCGGAATTGGTGGCTATACATCGGCTATACTTACGACGGCCGCCGGATGCAATCCCTGGCTTGCCGCCATATTAGGTATAATTATAGCCTCGATCGTCGCAGGTATTATCGGTATACCGTTACTTAAGCTGGAAGGACATGTCCTTGCGGTTGCAACAATGGGTCTTTCCATTGTTGTATATACTATTTTTGTAGAATGGGGTGATCTGACCGGCGGATATGATGGGATCGGCGGAATTCCCGGCCTCTCTTTTTTCGGTTATGAACTGAACACGGATGAACATTATTATTACGTTATCTGGGTAGCGGTGCTGGTTGTTTTCATACTGTCATCTAATATTATTAATTCCCGTGTGGGCCGGGCGCTGCGATCCATACATCGTTTCTCCGGAGGCAGCGAAATGGCCGCTCAGTCACTTGGCGTCTCTCCTTCAAAATATAAGGTCCAGGTGTTCATCCTAAGCGCTGTCTATGCAAGCTTGGCTGGAAGTCTTTATGCGCACTGGGTCGCTTTCATTAATCCCGAACCGTTTGGCATATTTATTGGGATTCTCATGCTGATCATGATTACAATAGGTGGAATGGGCAGCCTGTGGGGGGCGATAATCGGTGCAATTGTGATTGTCTGTTCTGGGGAGTTCTTTCGAGGCGTCCTTCCCAAGATCATACCGGGTGCAGCCGGAGAAATGGAAAATATCGCATATGGTATGATCCTGGTTCTGATTCTGCTTTTTATGCCGCGGGGGCTTGCTTATGCACCGGAATTCGTTAGAGATCTGAAAGCAAGAATTACAAATAAAAATCGTAACTAAAAACGGTATCTGGACATTTACGAAGCGTTTATGCAGAAGAATAAATTCTTACCTGAAAAAAAGGAAAATACCCAAGCTTCTGTTCCTTTATTGAAAGTCAGTGAAGTGTATAAGACTTTTGGTGGACTTGTGGTGATCAATATGGTTAGTTTTAGCATCTCTCCGGGTGAGATAGTTGCCATCATTGGACCCAATGGTGCCGGTAAGACCACAAGTATTAATATGATTACCGGGTTTTTAAAACCTGATCGCGGGGAGATTCTTTTCGGCGGACGTAATCTAACCGAGTTTTCAGCCCACCAAATTGCCTCTTTCGGCATTGCCCGCACATTCCAAAATTTACAGATCTTTACCAATATGACCGTACTCGAGAATGTCATGATGGGACGATTCCTTCAAAGCAAGGCTGGTATTTTCGGGTGTGCGTTCCGATCACCACGGTCAAGAAGAGAAGAAAGGGCTATTCGAGATAAGGCCATGGAAAAACTCGCCATGGTCGGGCTCGAAAATCAAGCGCATCTTGAACCATTAAGCCTGCCTTATGGTAAACAAAAACAGCTTGAAATTGCCAGGGCTCTGGCCTCGGAACCCAAGCTACTGCTCATTGATGAACCTGCCGGAGGATTATCCACACATGAAATTGAAGACCTGGCAAACTTAATCTTTTCAATCCGGGATAATGGAATTACGGCTCTTTTGGTAGAACATCGTATGGAATTGGTCATGGGCATTGCTGATAAAGTGATTGTGCTTAATTTTGGGTTAAAGATCGCAGAAGGCACGCCGGCAGAGGTTCAGGCCAATGAGCAGGTCATTACGGCCTACCTGGGTGAAGATTTTTAAGGTTATTAAGATATTATCATGACTGCTGAACATGAAAGAATACTTGATGTAAAAGGAGTCGATGCTCAATATGGCCCTGTTCCAGCACTGAACGGCATATCTTTGCATCTCGATAGAGGTGAAATAGTCGCCCTACTTGGAAGTAATGGAGCCGGGAAAACGACTACCCTGAATGCCATATATACTATTTTGCCTATTACAAATGGAAAAATGCATTATTCCGGGAAAGATATTTCCGGGTTGTCACCAGTGGATCTGGTAAGATCGGGCATGTGTTACGTTCCTGAAGGGGGCAAAATCTTTGCATCCATGACCGTCTTAGATAATCTTATTCTGGGTAGTTATTCTCAGCGTGGAAAAAACAAAAAGGAGGAGATAGAAAAAAATTTTGACATTGTATTTACCCTTTTCCCTTTGCTCAATTCCGCAAAAAAACGACTCGCGGGCACTCTTTCAGGTGGAGAGAGGCAAATGTTGACCTTGGCCAGGGCGCTAATGTCTTCACCGAAACTATTACTGCTTGACGAACCTTCTTTAGGCCTGGCGCCGCTTATGATTACCGAAGTGATGCGCCTTATTAAAAAAATGAGAGAAGGAGGACTATCCGTTCTTATTGTCGAGCAGAATGCCCGAGCCGCCCTGAAAATCGCTGATAGGGGGTATGTCATTGAAGGGGGCAGCATTGCGATACAGGGAAGTGCCGAACAACTGATGGCAGACGAAAGAATTAAATCTGCATATCTGGGAAAAATGCGAAGTCATACCAAGGAGGTAACTCAGGATGAATAATGAAGTACTTGGAACTCTTGAAGAACAGGTCGTTCCAAAACAAACGGCCCTTTTAATCATTGATCCCCAAAACGATTTCTGTGCTAGCGATGGTGCTGTTTCAAAGATTATGGGAACCGACGCATCCCGTAATCAACGTGCAGTACCAAGATTGAACCGATTTATTGAAAGGGCAAGGGAAGAGCATCTGTTGATTGTCTGGACGAAGTCTATTGTTGAACCCTACAGGGCCAGAGTCAGTTTCAAAGCCAGGGGTTTTATACAGGATGCAAGGGGAAAAAATATTAATTTCGTTCAAGAAGGAACAAACGGAGCAGACTGGTATCCGGCAATGACTAAACCTTTACCGGAAGAGCATGTGATTACGAAATACCACTATGATGCATTCGCGGACACAAATCTAGACCTATTGCTCAGCAGCATGGGAATGAAAACTTTGCTATTTACGGGATTCAATACAAATGTATGTGTTGAGACCGCTGCCAGGCATGCATATATAAAAGGGTATTATGTAATTGCAGTTGCAGATTGCACTGATACGGTTACTGAACAGGAATATGATGCTGCACTCTTTAATATAAAAACCTATTTCGGAAAAGTTGCCACCTCCGAGCAGATCGCCAAAATCTGGAATGCACGGCAAAAATAGCTTGGTTGCAGTATTATACCGCACAAGAAAAGGATGTTTGACCGGCTCTGTTAATACACACGGCTATGGTTTTCCTGAAAAAAGGGAAGCAATAGGAAATGTGATGAATGAAGAAGCAAATTCCGATTTTTGTTGTTAGCCTGCAAGGCCCCCATTGAACCAACGACGGCTCACCTCACCCCTTACTTTTAGATTTTGTCAACCTTATCTTGGGCTCAAAATGCTGTTTTGAAACTTAAGCGTTTATTCGTACGTTATGCTGGAAAGGCAAATCATGATGAATAGTTATAGAAAACAAGACAAGTTTGAAAAAACTTTTCGTTTAGCCCACATAAATAATTTTCCTCCATTTGCCATGATAAGAGAAGGAAAATCAGAGGGCTTATCAATTGAGATACTTGAAGCAGTATTATCCCGTGTGAAAACTCGGGTAATATTTATTCCCACTGAGTTGGATAAGATCCAGGAACTGTTACATACTGACCAGGCTGACGGGATTGCCGTATTTGCCATAACTCCGGATCGTCGAAAGATCTATGATTACAGTGATTGCTATATGAATACCGGGGCCGCCCTTTTCATGAAAAGAGAAAAACACCCCCAATATTCCCTGGAGGATTATAGTAACAAAATTATATGTACCCCCCTAAAGGGCCCTTTGACGGAATTTATTGAAAGAAACTTTCCTGAAGTTCTCCTTCGTACTGTCGAGGATTATCCTTCGGCCTTAGAGACCGTACTGAAAGGAAAAGCAGAAGCTGCTGCTTTAAATATTCATGTAGGTACGTCTTTGATTAATGAAAGATATCCTAAAGAATTTCATGTGCCGAACACGTATATATTTCAAAACGAACTCGCTGTTTCTGTTTTAAAAGGAGAAAAAAATGCAATGTTGGAAAAAATTAACGATGGACTACGCCAAATAAGAGAAGAAGGTATATATGATAATATCCTCAAGAAATGGATACATATTGACCAGACGGGCTTATAGGACTCGTAATATTCAAATAACGTGTCGTTCCTTCGATCCGCGCCTTGACAACCTTCTCTATATCCGCCCAGGGGGTGTTGACAAAAGAACCAAATGGAACAGCTCTGCTCTGCTGCGAAATCTGGTTGACTTATTTCTCCGGCTTCATAATAGGAAGCGTAATTCGGAGTACTGGCTATTCAGTTTTCCTGTTTTTTCATGTAGCGGACGATAAAAGGAGGGTGACAGTATGAAGAATGTTTTCATCACCGGATGTGCCGTAGCCGTTATTCCAAGCGCTGCTGTTGCGGCTGAAGTAGAGCGTCAGGAATTCTACGTGACCACCGACACCGGAATGAAACTCATGTTGGTTGCAAAGATTCCCACTACCGGTCGACTCGGCAAGGCAATCCTTTTGGTCCATGGCTCTGGGGGTGGATGGGTTTATTGGGATATCCCCGAGCCTCTTGCAAAAAGAGGGATGTTTTATTTTTACCAAAAAATGCAAAATAACATATTGTAATTATTTACCTTCAAGGTATTTCCTGGTATAGTTTTGTAACCAGCAAAACGGAACCGAGGAGGATGCCATGAAGGTCGTGGAAAAGGTATCATGGTTGATGGGGCGTGTCCAAGAGAATTTATTCCCCCATCTGAACCAATGCTTGAA
>JAPLJV010000018.1 GCA_026388415.1 Deltaproteobacteria bacterium
CGTCGCCAAGGATTATGACACTGATTTTGTCAACTGGGGTATGTACCGGCAGATGATCTTTGATGAAAGAACCATGGTGGGTCCCGTTCTGCCCTTTTCCGATATGGGGAAGTTCTTTTATGGCAAGTATGTCCCGCGGAACCTGCCCATGCCTTTCGCCACGGTGATCGGTCCGGATCCCCTTTCGGCCATAGCCGCCTCTGCGCCATCACCCATCGCCGAGGAGGAATTCGCGGGGATGCTAATGGGCGAACCAGTGGAGCTCGTCAAATGCCGGACCAGCGATCTGTATGTGCCGGCCCAGGCAGAAATTATCATCGAAGGGGTTCTTATTCCCAACGTAACCATAGATGAGGGCCCCTTCGGTGAATACACCGGCTACCGGGTAACGCCCCGGGTCAAGCGGGCGGTCTATCGCGTCCAGGCGATTACCATGCGGAAGAAACCTATCTTGACGGTGTCGGTCATGGGCGTGCCTACCGACGAAGGGCAACTCCTCCGCTCCTTCTCCTTGGGGTTGGAAATGGATAAATTGCTCCGGGATCAGGGCATTCCCATTACGGGCGTCTATATGCTGCCCGAATCCACCCATCATCTGGTGGTGGTGGGGGTGAAACCTGTCTATGCCAATATTGCCAGCCAGGTTGCCCAACTCGTCTTCGGCAGCAAACTTGGCCCCTGGTTCCACATGGTGGTCGTGGTGGATGACAAAACTGATATCTACAGTAAAGATGCCCTCATTCATGCCCTGGCCACAAAATGCAATCCCGGCAAAGGGATCCGCGTTTATAAAGACTCGGTGGGCACTCCCTTCTATCCTTTCCTCGGCCCGGATGACAGAACACATGGCCGCGTGGACAAGGTGGTCTTTGACTGCATTCTCCCCACGGATTGGCCCGTAGGCGATATTCCGACCAAGGTTTCTTTCGATAATGTCTATCCGCAGGATATCCAGGATAAGGTGCTTGCCAAATGGAAAACTTATGGTTTCGCAGAATAAAGGAGGGTCATGATGGCCGTTTATGATACGTTTATCTTGGAAAATGTCGAAGGATTTAGTGAAAACCAGGAACTGGTAACCGTCCTGCGGGATCTGACGGCGGGGAAAAAGAAGTATAACTCCGCCTATGCAAAAATAAAGATGTCCCCGGACCCCAAAAAATACCCCCATACCCTGTTCGTCAGGCAGGGGAAGGGCGTGCTGCTGAAGAACACCTACTCTATGGAGATCCTGTCCTGGGTTAACATGATACCGGCGGGGCTTTAACAAAGTGCTGAGGACTGAGTGCTGAGGACTGAGAAGAAAAACACTCAGCACTTTCTTTTGTAACACGGGGTTATTGATGATCAATTCACTGCGGGACTATCTCGAGGTGCTGCGGAAGAAAGGCCTTCTCCTCGAGGTGTCGGAGAAGGTCTTCCGGGAAGATCTGCCGGAGTTGATCGCCAGTCTGCAAGGTTCAGGAAAGGCGCTTTTGTTTACGGACGTCGCCGGCTACTCTGGCCGTGTGGCTGCGAACCTGGTTCCCACGCAGGATTGTTTTGCCGATATCTTTGAAACCACCAGTAATCATTATGAGTATTTTATCAATGCCCTGAAGAGACGGGAGCAAAAGCTGCCCACCGTCGAACATGATCTGGTGACGATGGCCATGGAAGGGCGGGAGCTGCTCGACCATTTGCCAATATTGAAGCATTATGAGCAGGACTCGGCGCCATTTATTACGGCAGCCATTGCCTCTTCCCGTGATCCGGAAACGGGCGCCGTTGCCCGGGGCATCCACCGCCTGGAGTGGAGAAAAGGCAACCGCATCGGCATTGCCCTGCTTAACCCGCCGCTGAGTGAACTATTCGAAAAATACAAGCGGTTGCAGAGGCCCATGCCCATTTCCCTCTCCATCGGCAATGATTTGGCGGTACTGCTGGCCATGGCCCTCAAGCCCCAACTGGATACGGACAAGTTGGAAATAGCCGGGGGGCTGAAGGGCAGGGGCATAGCCACCATCAGTTCCTTCGATTCCGACATAGACGTCCCCCAGTCAGGCGAGATACTGCTGGAAGGTTTTGTTGACTATGATGATTGCCGGCCAGATGGACCGTTGGGAGAAATCAGCGGTTATTATATGCGCTTGCTAGAAACGCCGACCGTCGTCGTGAAGAGGCTGTCCTGCCGGCCCTCGCCCATCTACCATGCCCTCCTGCCCACCTGCCTTGAGGCGGACATGTATTTGACCTTCGTGAGTTATGCCCATATCCATGAAACGCTTATGCGCCTGTTCCCCTTTGTGATGCGCATACATTTCATTCCCAAGACCTTCGGTTCCTCCATCATCGTCCAGGTCAAGGGCGTCGAGACTCAGCGCATCAGAAGTCTGATCACTTTTGTCCTGTCCTTTCCGATGATCAAGAAGGTCCTCGTGGTAGATGAAGATGTAGATGCAGAAGATTACCGGGACGTGGAATGGGCCATGGCCACCAGATTTGATCCCCGTCAGGATTTGATTGTAATTGACAACTTGCCGGTTCAACCTATAGATCCGCAGAAAAAAGAGGGCCAGGGCCTCACCAAGATGGGCATGAATGCTACGGTCTTTGGCAAGAACATCGAGGCCAGAGCCAGAATTGCCCGGGGAGAGCGCACGAGGATTGAGGCCATAGTTAAACTGCGTGGCTCAGTGTGACGAGTTTTGCAATTATCTCCATAAATTTTATTTCTTTCTTCCCGCGTATTTTCCCCTTCTACAGAATTAGCAACTATTCCATTGGCACGCAATATCCCTTGACAAGCAAAAACAGCACCCCTATACTGGCCAGGTGCGATACATGCTGACGAATTTCCACCCTAACAGAAAGTCATTCATCCTATGTCATCCGAGTTTTTGAACCCTTCCCGCTATCAGGAGCTTCTTGAAATCCTGGCTGGTCAAGTACACCGGGATCTGGTTCGCCAGTACCCCGATGAACTGTGGCAAATCCGTCGCCAAGGTCTGGCTTTTGAAGACCTTAGCAATATGCAGAAGACTCATACACTGGACGCGGCCCGGGAGAATCTGGATGCACTGCTGGACGCCGGTATCATCTTTGAGCTGCCCCACACTCCGGAAAGAGACCTCCAGCAGGTGCGCCAGGATATCGAAACCTTGCTGAAACAGGGCGAGCCCATCTTCGCGTACGACCTGGTCAGGCGGGCCCGACTGGACTTTCCGGAAGATGTCTCCCTGCGCCAGCTCCAGGCCCTATCCCTGATCCGAACCGGCGCCCCGGGAGAAGCCCTGACGGTGCTGACCCAGCTTTTGCGGGAAGGCCATCGGGATCAGGGGACCCTTGCGCCTCTGGCTCGTGCCTACCGGGACTATGGCGAAAGAACGAAGGATCAGGGGATGCTCCGGAAGTGTTTTCTGCGCGCATTTCAACTTTACGACGAGGCCTATCGCAACAGCCGGGGCATTTGGAGCGGCATCCACGCAGCATGGTTGGCCCTGGAGTTGGGTTTTGGCGATACCGCCTCTGATCTGGCGACCCAGGTACAACTGGGCGCCCAGGATTTGCTGCAACGGGCACGGGCAGATGGCACAGATCCCTTCTGGCATTTGGCGATTCTTGGCATCTCGGCCATGATTCAGCGCCGCTTCAGCGAGGGGTTCGGCTACTGCCAGGAAGTGGCGGAGACAGGGCGAGGGAGGATCGGCGACGTTGCAGAAGTCCGCTATCTGAACAAGAGCATCCTCGAACTGCTTCATCAGGACGTCACCATCCTGGAATCCATCCTCCCCGCCCCCAAGGTGCTCGTGTTTGCGGGTCACATGATTGATTTTCAGGACCGCAAGACGCCGCGTTTCCCGCCCTCCCTGGCCGCAACCGTTGCCCGAATAATCCGGGAACGTATTGCCAGCCTTCATGTCGAGGCGGGCTTCGCCACCGCCGCCTGTGGCGCTCCCATCCTTTTCCACGAGGCGGTGCAAGCCATCGGTGGTGAAAGCCACGTGGTCCTGCCCTATGGCCGGGATGAGTTCCTGGCTGATAGTGTGGCCATCCGTGAGGACATGGATTGGACCAGCCGCTTTGACCACGTGCTTGAAAAGGCCCGGAAGGTGATTCTGGCCAGCCCCCAGCGTCTGGATGAGGGCAGCGTCGTCTTCTCCTATGCCAATCAGATCCTCCTAGGGCTGGGTTTGATCCGGGCCCACCAACTGCGCTGCGAACTGAAGACCCTCGTCGTTTGGGATGGCCAGCCCAGTGAGGCAGCGGGCAGCGTTTCCAGGACCCTGGCCCATTGGAAGAAGCTTGGCCACTCGCCGGAAATCATCAATCTCCGTGAACTGGAGTCCGTGATCATCTATAATTCGAAGCATCGCCGCCGCGCCCGGAGTGTGCCGGCGCGCCGCGATGGGCTCAAGTCCCGGATCATGGTCATGCTCTTCGCAGACGTCGTGCGTTTTAGTCAGCTCGAGGAGCGCCAGGTGCCCTCCTTCGTTGCCCATTTCCTTGGGGCGATTGGAGCATTGGAAACGGAGCTCAAGGTCCGTCCAGCCATGAAGAACACCTGGGGCGACGGCCTCTTCATGGTCTTCCGGAAAGCCCATGATGCGATCTGCTTTAGCAGGGCGCTGGTGGAACGAGTCGGCCACACCGATTGGGCCAGTCTTGGCCTGCCCCCGGATCTGAATCTCCGTGTGGCCCTCCATACGGGCCCGGTTTACGTCGGACGGGACCCTGTCACGAGGCGCCGGACCTGCTTTGGCACCCATGTCAACAATGCCGCCCGAATCGAGCCCATCACACCGCCAGGCAAGATCTACGTCAGCCAGGCCTTCGCCGCCCTCGCTGCAGCCATGGACCTGACGGACTGCCCCTGTGAATACGTCGGAGAGTTGCCCCTCGCCAAGAACTTCGGCAGCTTTCCGATGTACGTGCTCCAGACGATGGAAGATCCGGTGGATATTGGTGACCCCTCCGACTAGAGGCGCCATTGACTTTGTCACCAAACCGATTAACCCGGTTGTGCTCAAGTTGCGGGTACGCAATTCTCTTTTCCATAACTGCAGGATAGTATGTCGGAGTAGAATTAGAATTCGATGCCCAGATCGAGCTGCGGAGCAAATATCTTCCCCATCGTCCACAGGGTTTCGCGGTACGGTGAGTCTCCCAACTGGGCAGGGAGCGATTTAATCGTTTCCCAGATTCCGTCCGTATTGTTCGATCGGCCGGAATCACTCTTTAGCCGTAGGTCCTGATAGCGGGAGACGCGGAGCCGAAAACTGCCGAATTGGAATTCGCTCCATTTTCTCTCTCTTCCTTCAGCCGCTACTTTTATGGCGTTGCTCCGATCTTTATTGTCAGTTGCATAATGTTCAAAAGTATAAGCAGGCACCCGCATCTTTTTAACCGGCGCCAGATCCTCGCGGACGATAAAAGGCCGCCAATCCAGGAAAAAACCGGCGGCAGGATATGGGACTGCCAAGATAAGCATAGTTATAAAAGCCATTATAAACCGATACTTATAACACATCTGACAAAACCTTCTCCATCATGGCGGCGGACGCGGGAGGCGGAGCTCGCGACCGACATAGAGGGGATCGCGAAGCTTCATGTTATTTAACTTCAACAGTACGCTCACCGACGTTTGATATCGGCGGGCAATTTTAGCGATCGTTTCCCCTTTGCTGACTTTGTGAAAAGCGGGTGTGGTTCGTGCCCGGGATGTTTTCTTAAGCGTATCGCCTTTTTTCACCTTGTAGGATGCGGCAGGGCTTGGACGTGTTTCAGCGACCGGACTTTTTGCTGCCTTGCCAATCTTGTCATCCTTCGGAGCTGCTTTCACGACGGGAGGTTCGGGAATCGAGAAAAATCCCCTGACGGTTCCGGCGATAGATGAGGCGAGTTCTGCCTGAAATTTTTCACCCCGTAAATTAGACTCCTCCTGCAGGTTGGAAATATAGGCAGTTTCAATGAGAATGGCTGGTATCTCCGGAAATTTCAGCACCCGGAAAGGGGCCTCTTGAACGTTGGCAAACTTGATGCTATTGATCCGGCCAATGCTATTAAGGATCTGGTTGCCAAAGTTCTTGGACTGATTGATCGTGTTCGTCTGAAACATATTGAGGATGATGGGGTGTGACTCGCCATTGCCGTTACTCTCGCCCAGGGTACCACCGATAATGTCGGCCATGTTCTCCTGACGGGCGAGAATCTTCGCGGCCTCGCTGCTCGCTCCGCCGGTGGAAAGACAATAGACGGAACTCCCTTTGGCAATTTTGTTTCTGGCGGCATCGGCGTGAATGCTGATGAACAGGTCGGCGCCCAGTTCCCTGGCGATGCTCAGCCGCTTTTTAAAAGGTACGTAATAGTCCCCTTCCCGAGTGAGAAAGGCGCGTGTTCCTTCGCCCGAGTTAAGGACATCCTTTAATTTTTTGCCGATGGCCAGCACCACGTTTTTTTCTGTCGTGCCCCGATTGCCAGTCGCACCCGGATCTTCCCCCCCGTGCCCAGGATCAATGACAATAATTTTATCCTTCTTGACCACTTTAACCTGTTCCCGCGCTCGGCTTTCTTCTTTTTCAACCTCTGGAAGTGTAATGTCCATCACCAGACGATGAGGTTTGTCCTGAAATTTCTTCAGCTTGAAAATCTTGGTCTCCACTCTCTCCGTGACAAAAAGCTCCAAGCATACTTTTCCTTCCGCCGGGACGGAAAAAGCGATCCTGGCAATTCCCGGTTTATTCAGGATATATTCACGCGGGATGTCTTTCGAGAGGGCTGCATTGGCGAGCTGCAGTTGCACCTTGGACGCTGATTTTTCCACCGTATATTGGATTTCTTGGTCCGTATCAATCACCACCCGCGTATGCTCCGGCGCTGTCCAGTGACGCAGGTTAATGATTTCTGTCCGCGCCCAGGCTTGAGTGGATATAAATAATAGCAGGATGGATAAAGTTAAACGTATTAAACTATTCATAATCTCCTGTTGTCATAATCTTTGACGCTTATACCAGCTCCCGCCAACAATTTCAAACAGGGAAAGAAGCCTGAATCCACCACAATCTGATTGCAGAAACAGGAACGTTTGTTTATAAAGGAAAATAAAAAAGGAGTGACATCATTATGATCTGCCACAAATGCCACGAGACGATTCCCGATATGAGCCGCTACTGCCTGCACTGTGGCGTTTTATTAAACTTATCTTTAGGGCAAGCGTCTGAAAAGCATGGGGACGAAGAACAAATAGATTGGGATAACAGAATCTTATGCAGAGACGGCGCCTGTATAGGAACTGTCGTAGGAGGAAGATGCACAGTCTGCGGCCTGTCTGAAAAGGAGGAGCCCCGGTAAGAGTTTGCCCGGCATGTGAAGTTTGGAAATGCTCCCCCTTGCTACGTTCGGTGGGGAGGGGGGAAAATAATTGACACCCGCAACAAACCATGTTAATCGCCGCATCTACTGACTCTGTCGCAATTCTATCGCCTGCCCCCGTAGCTCAGAAGGATAGAGCAACGGATTCCTAATCCGTGTGCCGCGTGTTCGACTCACGCCGGGGGCACCAAATATATCAATAAGTTATCATATATATCATTGCCCTTCCATCTCATGCATGCCGGTTATTTACCGCTCCTTTACCGCTTTTGGATATTTTTAGCGTTCAGTGAGGGTACCCATGTGGTCACTGTGATTCCCCGCCTTCAAACAACTTTTATTGCATATTATGATAATTAATATAAGAAGATACACTATACCCTGTAAAATGGATTTGTAGCCGCTCGGGGTATCGCTCCGCACTCAATAAGTCAGACCTTAACCCCCATGTGATCCTCACCACGATGCCGCAAGAATCAACGATCGACCATCGGGCTGGTGCTGGGACATGGCTTCAGACGATCGTCGATTATAGATATTCACGATCCTTCATTATTTCTATCGCAGGACCTGTACCCGGGGTGGGCAAATTATCCAGGGTTCTTCGGCTATGGTCTTAAGGCCGCACACAACGCACACCAATTTTTAAAAAAATGGGAATTGCTTGCTGACCGTAGATTGATGCGTGCAAATACTTATCTGTGTTCCTACCGACTGATAAATTTCGCTGATATCCGTTTGGAAGATTGAGATTTGGAACGGCCAATTTTGTGAGTCTATAGCCCTTACGAAGATGCTAACCTGAGCGAGGGTTTCACCCATGCTTCAGTTGCCTTGCCTAAAAAATAGATAATAGGTAGACATAAACATTGCGGTTCACCCCGAGCCAGTGATAGTGTTTCAAAAAAAACATGGAGGAAACATGATCACCGCATACGCAACCGAACAGCCGTTTGACCACATAGGACTATACCGTGCGTTCCTGGAACGTGAAAACGACAGCACTGGAACAGTGGTGCTGCACCACGGCCGCGTCAAGCGCCCGGGAAAACATGTGCCTGAATTTTCAACCGTGGAGCTGAAAGCCCTTACCGGTGATGTCAACGAACGCCTTACCGCCATAGCCAGGCAGGCGAAAGAGCGGTTCAAACTCAACCAGGCGCTCATCGTCCATCGTCTCGGCATCATCGGCGCTTGCGATTCGGTCCTCCTGGCCATCGTCTCCGGCAAGACCCGTGACCGCTGCTTCGAAGCTTGCTCATGGATCGTTGACGAGGTCAAGAAGGAGGAGTTCATACATCTCATCGAGCATCCGTAACCCGTTAATA
>JAPLJV010000019.1 GCA_026388415.1 Deltaproteobacteria bacterium
ATAAGTGCAAAATAAATGTTTTTTGGCAAAACCTCTTTTTTGCCGCCACGTCTCCAAAATCTTAATCATCATCACTACATATCCCAGCTCATCACGGCTCATCCCGCTTCATTTTTTGGCAATACCCCCCCTCACTTCATATTCGGCGTGCGCGCATTATCGGACAGGGCAATTGCTACCGCCGGAGCCATGGCAATACGTTCCGACACGCAGGAATACATCTCTTCACCAACATACCCGCAGGCAATTTCAGGGCTCAAAGGATCAAATATCTCGGCGCTTATCCCCAGCTGTTCGCCGACGTAATCGACGATGGTTTGGTAAACATTCATGACACCGGACACATAAATCTTATTGACCCGTTCGTTACCAAGGGTTTCCGTAAGATATTCAAACGTTCTTTCTACTTGCCTGATTAAACGTTCCATAGCAGGCAGAACAGTTTCCCATATCTCCTGCTCCGATAAACCATAGCGATCTTGAGGGGTCAGGTCGGGCGAATCTGGGCTCAAGCTGAAAATAATCTCCCTGGCCCGTTTCTTGTCACAGAGTTCCGGAGTAGTACCATCGGTCGCCTGCGCAATTCGATTATTGATGGATTCAACCAATAGTTCCAGGAGGCTGCTTATTCCGGCCTTGATGCCGCGCGTCATGACGAGATTGCCGTGTGAGTAAATATCAATGCGGGAAAAATCGTTGCCGATGAACAAGCTGGCTGCAGTTCCATCATAGCCAGGCATCCACTCGGTGCGGAATATATTCTGCATGGCAAAAGGCGTAATGGAAATACCTGTCAAAGGCCAACCGGCATGAGAAAAGAGCTCCTGCAGCTCCTCAACCTCACGCCGCGGCGCTGTATAATACATAATGTCATATTTGTTTACGCCCTGATCAAGCGTTTCCCCCAGGACTTCAAAATCCAATATGGTTTCATTTTCATCAACGGGCGATTCTTTTTTAATAGTAAAATTAACGACTGTTTCTATTTGATTTTTCTCTACCCGCGGTATCCGGATATGATGGACTTCGACGTTGGCCGCCGACATAATCGCCCATAATTGCGCATTCTTGTTAACGCCACAAAAAGAGTTGAGCTCGTTTTTTAGAAAAACGTTAAATTCTGATGATTGACGGAGGATGGGCGGAACCGGCACCCGTTTTTGATCAATTAACGTAGGTTTGGCATCGGCCCTGGTGGTCTTCACTATCCGCAGGTACTCATGCCCGATGTCTATCCCCACGGTAACCGGTTTGCCCGCTGATACCTTGCTGGATCGGACCACCTTGACATTCCTTCCCGGGGGTGGCGTAAAGGAAGGCTTTTTTATCTCTGGGCTTTTTGTTTCCGGTGCTTGATCAGACTCCTTCTTGCGAATTACATCAAGGAGCTTTTCGGTGGACGTGATCTCGTTTGATCGGGCCAAGTCAATCCTCCTGCCAGTTACTGATAACGAATGGAAAATATTAACTACTTTGTTTACCGAAACTTCGTCAGCCAAGGACGATTACATGCCGTTCACTGATGCTTTATTTTACTCCAATGTTACTAACCTATAGCATTTCCTCTTTTTATGCAACTTTTTTTCATACTCTGCGGTCGGAAAATAGCAAACCTTCCGCACCATGTCAAGAATATTTTTACATTAGTGGACCTTGGCAGCGGGTGCGGAGATTAAAAAAATACTTGCTTGGATATTAAATTTAATATATTGAACAGCTGTCAACGGATAAACAGCGATGAGCTTCAACAAAGGAGAGGTCACTATGCGCAATTACTATAAGCTTTTGTTATTGATAATGGTGTTGGCAATTTCGGGCTGTGGCAGCGGCGCAACCAGTGCTGATCCCCTGGGCACCGATACCATAAGCGTGATCGCTGCCCCGACCTCCCTGGGCGCGGGAGAGAGCAGCGTTATAACGGCTACGGTAAAACATAAAGACGGCACAGTGGCCACCCTAAGATCTGTTACCTTCATTGTAACGAGTACGACGGGGGGGAGTATTGATG
This sequence comes from Deltaproteobacteria bacterium, assembly GCA_026388415.1. NCBI lineage: Bacteria > Pseudomonadati > Myxococcota > Myxococcia > Deltaproteobacteria bacterium. The sequence goes on from JAPLJV010000019.1 coordinate 2,009, forward strand.
TTTCGGAAAAGGATATTGACGGCAACGGTGTAGCTACTGTGAATTACACTGCCGGGACGGGTGTAGGCACCGTACAGGATAAAGTCAAAGCGAGTATCTCCAACGGCGCTTCCGCTACCGTACTTATTACCAGGACGAACAATTCGGTTGTCCTTGCAGATTCTTGCGGTGGCGTTGTTGCCGCTTCAGGCAGTTGTACTATTACGGCAACCGTCACGAATAACTCCGGCGCCCCAGCCAGCGGAATAGATGTATCGTTTGACATTTCGACAAAAGGTACCGGATCGCCGAAACTGTCTCCGCTGCCTGTTGCACCAGCTACTACCACTGTCGTTACGACTGATGGCAACGGAGTAGCCAAAACTATTTACACCGCTGGCGCAACTGCTGGCATGACCGATTGGATAACGGCAACGATCACTGGTGGGAGTGCTGCTATCTTTATAACAGATTAATAAGACTTCAAAAAGCTCATAATTAGGAAAAATTTCGGTCAGGAGCGGGTGGCTGAGCAGTATCGGCGAGGCAAACCGCTCCTTTTTTTAAATCTCATTCATTCTTGACAATCCCCTCCTCATAATTTAGAATCCAGATAACGCTTAATCACCACTAACGAGGTAAACACCATGCCCATTTATGAATTCAAGTGCAAAAAATGCGGGAATATTTTTGAGACCTTGTTTTTCTCCCTGCAGGAAAAGAGGCAGGTTTCCTGCCCGGACTGCCAATCGAAAAGAACGGCACGGGTGATGTCCATCTTTGGCGGGAAATCCGGGGGCGCATCATCTGCCTTGGCTGGCGCTGCGGCCGGTTCCTCTTCCTGTTCGGCCAGTTCCTGTTCCCCCGGCTGATCCTGCTGATATAAAGCGGCAGGTAGCCGCTGAAAACTCCATATCATCTGAATATGGGTACTTCAAATCCCCCTCAATCCCCCCTTACTAAAGGGGGAGGAAAGAGGAGGGCTGCCTTCGCTAAAGAGGCCTTATTCTCCCCTCTTTGGCAAAGAGGGGTTGTGGGAGATTTTCGTTGCCCTTTTTTTATCATTGCCAAAAAATGAGATGCGTTATATAGCTAAAGGCAGAGACGTTTGAAAAGTACCCCTACTTTGTCATTCCCGTGCAGACGGAAATCCAGTCTTTTCGCGGTTTTCTGGATTCCCGCCTCCGCGGGAATGACGACTAATACTAAATAAGGAGCATTCACCATGAACATACTTATGTTTGGACCCAACGGTAGTGGGAAAGGGACGCAGGGAGCACTGATCCTGGCAAAATTGGGGATCCCCCATATTGAAGTCGGCGTAATCTTTAGAAACAACATTAAAGCCGGGACGGAACTGGGCAAGAAGGCCCGCGCCTATATTGATAAGGGGGAACTGGTGCCCGACGAGATTACTGTCCCCATGATCCTGAATCGCCTCCAGGAGGCGGACTGCGCCAAGGGCTGGATTCTGGACGGTTTCCCGCGTAATATCACCCAGGCGGAAGCGCTGCATAAAAATCTCGGCGAACGGGGCATGAAGCTGGATTATGTAGTCGAAATTGTGCTGGCACGAGAGGTCGCCAAAAAGCGGATCATGGGACGCAGGCTCTGCCCAAAAGACAATAACCATCCCAACAATATCTTTATCGAGGCCATCAAGCCGGCCACGAAAGACGGCGCGATAGTATGCCGCGTTTGCGGGGCCGACAACCTGGCCACACGGGCCGACGACCAGGATGAAACGGCCATTGACCAGCGGCACGGCGTTTATTACGACGAAAAAACGGGCACCATGGCAGCGGCAAATTTCTTTCGCAGCCGCGTAAAAGTCATTGCCGTGGACGGTGGCCCATCCGTCGGCGAGGTCTCCCGGCTGATTCTCGCACAACTGCCGTAGCCCGAGACCGATCCCAAAATACTAACGGAGCCTTCCTGAAAAATCGGAGGGCTTTTTTCTATCACAGAGGTGAAAACAGTCAGCATAACAATGGAAAATATCCGTAATTTCAGCATTATCGCCCACATTGACCACGGGAAATCCACTCTTGCCGACCGCTTGATCCAATTCACCGGCATCACGGACGCGCGCACCTACAAAGATCAGATTCTCGACAACATGGATATCGAACGGGAGCGCGGCATCACCATCAAGAGTCAGGCCATTGCGCTGCCATACCACGGGCAGGACGGCCGGGATTACACCCTCAACCTTATTGATACGCCGGGCCATGTGGATTTTTCTTATGAGGTTTCCCGGTCCCTCGCTTCCTGCGAAGGCGTGCTGTTGCTCATTGACGCGGCCCAGGGAGTACAGGCGCAGACCCTGGCCAATCTCTATCTGGCCATGGAGCACAACCTCGAAATTATCCCAGTCATCAACAAGATTGATCTGCCCTCGGCGGACGTGGAACGGGTGATTGAGCAGATAGACTCTGAGCTGGGGCTGGACCCGGATAAACACCTCCAATGCTCGGCGAAGGAAGGAACGGGCATTGACGCGATTCTAGAGGCCGTGGTGGAGAGGATTCCACCCCCCCAGGGCGATCTGGCAGCCCCGCTGGCGGCGCTTATATTTGATGCCCATTACGATTCCTTTCGCGGGACCGTGATCCACTGCCGGATCTTTAACGGCACAGTAAAAAGCGGCGACACGATCCGCTTAATGTTCAACAATGCCGCCTACCGGGTAGAGGAAGTCGGTCATTTCATGCTGACTCGGCAAAAAAGGGACCAACTCGCGGCGGGCGATGTGGGCTACATTATCGCCGGCGTCAAGACTGTCTCCGATGTGCACACAGGGGACACCATCACCCTCGATAACCGCCCCTGCGCGCAACCGCTGCCCGGATTCCGGGAAGTAAAACCCGTGGTTTTTGCCTCCATTTATCCGATCGCCTCGGACGACTATCAGAATCTCGCCGATTCGCTGGAAAAATACAAGCTCAACGACGCCTCTTTTATCTATCAGAAGGACTCCTCCGCCGCCCTCGGGCAGGGTTTCCGCTGTGGGTTCCTGGGTCTGCTGCATCTGGAAATTGTTCAGGAAAGGTTGGAAAGAGAATATGACCTCTCCATCATCCTTTCCGTGCCTAGCGTGCGCTACCGCTTCACCTTAAAAAACGGGACGAACATCGAGGTGGATAACCCCACCTACTACCCCGATGTCAGTTCCATTGAAGGTTCCGAAGAACCCTATATCCGCGCCGTCATGATGCTCCCGGAGCGGTACTTGGGCGCCGTCATGAAACTCTGCATGGACAAGCGGGGCGGCAACAACACGCTCAATTACACGGGCCCGGGCCGCGTGGAACTGGTCTATGAGATGCCGCTTGCGGAGGTCATTTTCGATTTCTACGACCGCTTCAAATCCGTGACCCAGGGTTACGGATCATTTGATTACGACCTGATTGATTATCGTCCCGGCAGCCTGGTCCTCGTGGATATCCTCGTGAACGGAGAAAAAGTGGATGCCCTATCGCAGATCATCCATCGCGACCGCGCCCGCAGCCGCGCGCTGCAGGCCTGTGAACGGCTCAAGGAAGAGATCCCCAAGCAGATGTTTAAAATTGCCATCCAGGGGGCCGTCGGGGGGGAAATCATCTCCCGCACCACTATCTCCGCCTTTCGCAAGGATGTAACGGCCAAGTGCTACGGCGGCGATATCAGCCGTAAACGCAAGCTCCTGGAAAAGCAGAAGAAGGGCAAGAAGCGGATGAAGATGATCGGCTCGGTGAGCATCCCCCAGAGCGCCTTTCTGGCAGTTCTTAAATCAGACAATGACTGATGACCATCCCCCCGGCCTTTATATCCACATCCCCTTCTGCCGCACGAAGTGTCATTATTGCGGCTTCTATTCCACCACGGCCCTCGCCCGGGTCCCGGACTTCCTGCAGGCCATTGGGAAAGAAATGGACATCTACCGGGGTGATTTCGGTACCTTCGATACTATTTACATCGGCGGCGGCACGCCATCTGTCCTCTCTGTAAAAGACCTGAGCACAATCCTGGCAGGCGTAGCTGAAAAATTCAACGTCTCTCCACAGGCCGAAATCACTTTGGAAGCCAATCCCGGCGATCTTTCTTTAACGCTCCTGCAAGATTTCCGGCGTCTCGAAATCAATCGCCTGAACCTGGGCATTCAATCCTTTGACGATGACGCCCTCAGTTTCCTCGGCCGTCGCCATAGCCGTCAGCAGGCAATCCTTGCCATCGAGATAGCCCATAGGGCCGGTTTCGACAATCTTGGCCTGGACCTGATTTACGGGCTGCCTGGCCAATCGCTCGCCGACTGGCTGGGCACCCTGCGTCAGGCCCTGTCCTTCCAGCCAAGCCATCTTTCCTGTTACCAGCTCACCATTGAACCCAAGACGCCCTTAGGCATCAGACACTTAAAAGGTGAAGTATCCCTGCCCGATGCAGAAATGCTGGCCGACTTATTTTTCCAGACCGCTGCGGCCCTGGAGCAGGCCGGCTATCTTCACTACGAGGTCTCTAATTTTGCCCGGGACGCAGCATCCTTATCCAAGCATAATCAGAAGTACTGGCGACATACGCCCTATCTGGGCCTGGGACCGGCGGCGCACTCCTTCTGCAATAATAAGCGCTGGGGGAATCATCGTGACTTAGCCCGTTATATTAATGACTTGAAAAGTAATGCGAAACCCATTGATACGGAAGAAATGCTGACCCCGGCAGAGCTGCGGCTGGAGGCCCTGTTTCTGGGATTACGGACGAAAAAAGGGATTGATCTGGATAATTTTCGGGAGCGTTACGGCTGCGATCTTCTGACAGAAAAGAGAGCGACAATTGCTCATTTGATAGACGAGGAACTGCTCGAAATAAGCGGCGGTCGCCTGCGGCCAACTCTAGCCGGCATGGCGGTGGCCGACAGCCTGGCCTGTATATAATATCACCTAAAGAGAACTTCAAATCCCCCTCAATCCCCCTTTACTAAAGGGGGAAATTTTGGTTCCCCTCTTCGGCAAAGAGGTGTTAGGGAAGATTTTCTTCAAGGTAGTCCATGACATCCCGGAAATTTTCGTAGTGGATGCAGGCGGTGCCGTTATTCTGGCAAGTATCGTAAAGTATGTACTTGGCGAACACAAGATCGGCGGTCTTTGCCGGACAGACATCGGAATAGCTGTCCCCGACATAGATGATACGCCGGTAACCGGCGGCAAACCCCTTCAGAATATTCGTTTTGCAGGTGCCGCATTTACCGCAAAGCTCATTTGCGTGGGGGAAATCAATCGTGAGACCATCGCCGGGGCAAAAAGTGGCGGTATTGGAGAAGAATTCGATGTCGGCCAGATTATACTTATGCAAAACGGTCGCGATATAAAAATCAAGTCCGTCGGAGGCGATCTTGAGATCGTAGCCGCGCTCCCCGCAGAAGCGGTGAAATTCGGCAAAGTAGGGATCAATGGTCGCATGAGTGTGGACGTATTCCACCATCTGTTCCCTGCTGCCCCGCATCAGCGCGGCGATCCGCGTATAGGCCTCGCGGGAGCCGATCTCGGCGGTGCAGAAGGCGCGGTCAATGTCCCGCCATTCCTCGCTGCAAAAGCGATCCAGAATCTTGCTCCCCATGTCCACGCTGCAGGCGGTACCGTCGAAGTCACAGATAATTAATATTCTTTCCCCCGGCAAAGGCTCTAATGCTGCTATTCCTGCCGGGGGAAAGAGGGTTGATTTACTTTCGTCGGTCATTATTTGGGGGCCGTTTGGGCCATCTTCAGGAAAGGTGTAAATAAATCTATGGGGATCGGGAAGAGGGTGGTGGAATTGTTTTCCGCCGCCACGTGCGTCAGTGTCTGCAGGTACCTGAGCTGCAGCGAGATGGGCTGGGTAGCCATCAGGGCGGCAGCCTCAATGAGTTTCTGGGCGGCCTGGAATTCGCCTTCGGCGGCAATCACCTTCGCCCTTCTCTCCCGTTCCGCTTCCGCCTGCTTGGCGATGGCCCGCTTCATCTCTTCCGGCAGGTCAATTTGTTTCACTTCCACGTGCGAGACCTTGATTCCCCAGGCATCGGTGCTGCGGTCCAAAATCTCCTGGATGTTGATGTTGATCTTTTCCCGGACCGACAGGATTTCATCGAGCTCAAACTGGCCGCAGACGCTCCGCAGCGTGGTCTGGGCAAGCTGAGAGGTGGCGTAGAGGTAGTTTTCCACCTTGATGACCGCCTCATTGGCATCCATGACCCGGAAGTACACGACGGCATTGACCTTAAGGGAAACATTGTCACGCGTAATGACGTCCTGTGGCGGAACATCCATAGTGATCGTCCGCATATCCACGCGCACCATCCGGTCAATTACGGGAATAAGAATGATCAGGCCGGGACCTTTGGCGCCGATGACCCGGCCCAGACGAAAAATGACCCCCCGTTCGTACTCATTCAGGATCTTGATGGCCGATGAAAGGAACAAAAAACCCAAAACAATAATAATAAATACCGGATAAAAATTTTCCATGATCGTCTCCTTTTAAATTTCTTCAACCTTAAGTTTAAGTCCCGCCACTGTCACTACCCTTATCTTCCGCCCTTTGGATATTTTCTGGTCGCTGCACGCGTACCAGTATTCACCTTCAACAAGAACGCGGCCATCGGCCTCGATATCTGTCACTGCCTCCCCTTCCTCGCCCACCAGGGACGCCTCGCCCGTGTATTGCTTCTGCCGCTGGGCCTTGAGGACCAAAGCGATCACGGCCGCAAAGAACAAGGATATCGTGGCCACCGCCGGTATCAATACCTGCCAGGACACCCGGAGCGCGGGATCGGTAGAATCGAAGAGCATTAACGACCCCATAACCAGCGCGATAATCCCTCCTACCGTGAGCAGGCCGTGACTCATTACCTTAATTTCGGCAATGAAGAGCAGGACGCCGAAAATGATCAGGAGCATGCCCGAATAATTGATGGGCAGGGTTTGCAGGGCAAAGAAAGAAAGCAAAAGCGCAATGCCGCCGATGATCCCGGGCAGCAAAGCCCCCGGGGTGGTAAACTCGAAATAAAGCCCGGCCAAACCTATCAGCATCAGTATATAGGCGATATTGGGATCACTGATCGCTGCCAGTATCCCTTGGCGCAGGCTCATCTTCTTTTCATTGATGATCGCGCCTTTAGTCTTCAGGACTACCTTGACCTTACCGGAAGCAAGGGAAACCGTCCGGTTATCTATCTTTTCCAGCAGGTCCCGCACATCGGTGGCGACCAGATCTATCACCTTGTTTTTCAGGGCATCTTCGGCCGTAATGGATTCGCTCCGGCGCACCGCCCTTTCCACCCAATCTTCATTCCGGCCCTTTTGTCGGGCAATCCCGCGCACGTAAGCTGCCGCATCATTTTCCACCTTTTTGACCATCGTCTTGTCTATCGCGCCGCCAATACCAATGCTCACCGGATGGGCGGCGCCGATATTAGTGCCAGGCGCCATGGCGGCAATGTGAGCGGCGACGGTAATGATGACCCCAGCCGAGGCCGACCTTGCACCAGAGGGATACACAAAAACAATCACCGGGATGGAGGCGTTCAGTATGCCCTTGGCGATATCCCGCATCGCCAGATCCAACCCGCCCGGCGTATCAAGCAAGATGATGATTCCCTGGGCGCCTTCTTTGGTCGCAGTCTCAATATTCTGCACGATGTACTGCGCAATGGGCGGCGTAATGGTGGCATTGACCGTGATCACGTCAAAGACCGGCGCCTTCCCAACGCCGTAAGAAAAAACCGGACAGAGCAGCAAGACCGCATAAAACAGGTACATCAATTTTTTGCTATTTATTTTCAATGACATAGGTCCCATAAAGTCAGACTTTCTTTATTCCCAGCTCGTTCATAATCATCTGTACGTCCTCCCAGACTAATTTCTTGGCGGACGGATTTCTCAGCAGATAGGCGGGATGGAAAGTCGGCATCACCTTAATTCCGGTGTATGTATGAAATCTTCCCCGCAGTGCGCTGATGGGGATGTCTTTTTTAAGCAACGTCTGGGCGGCAAAAGTGCCCAGGGCGCAGATAGCACGGGGGGCGATGGCCTGGAGTTGCTTGATCAGGAAAGGCTCACAGGCTGTAATCTCTGGCGCTTCCGGGTCGCGGTTGCCGGGGGGGCGGCATTTGATGATATTGCAGATGTAAACATCCCGGCGAGCCAAACCCATGGCCTCGATAATCTTCGTCAGCAATTGACCGGCCCGGCCTACAAATGGTTCCCCCTCGCGGTCCTCATCGGCCCCCGGCGCCTCGCCGACGAAAACCAGCGATGCCTTAGGGTTGCCGACGCCGAAAACCAGACTTTTTCTCAAGGTGCCTAAGGAACAACGCTGACAGTCGCCCATCTCCGCCCGGATCGCCTCCAGACCGACCAGGCCCTCTTCGCGCACATCATCGCTCTTTTCCGGGCCTAATCCCAATTGCCCCCTGCCCTTCTGACGCGTAAAAGGCTGCGGTTGCCCGGTTTCCTGATTCCACAGGATGCGCGATTTTACGGAATCCAGCATGCTTGCCAATTCAGCCTTCAGTTCTTCCTCGATCATGATGATCTCTGATTTCGGCCAATTAACTTGTCCAGTATCCGGTCCGCCACCTGCATTTTATCCAACAAGGGCAGTTCTTCGATTATCCCGTCCCGGCCCATAATGGTGACGATGTTGGTATCGCCCTGAAAACCGGCGCCTTTCTTGGTAACTAAGTTGGCCACGATGTAATCCATATTCTTCTTTGCCATCTTGCTTGCGGCATTTTCCACGAGATTTTCTGATTCCATGGCAAAGCCGATCAAGAAACGCTTGCCTTTATTTTTACCCAGCTCGGCAATAATGTCCGGATTTCTCTCCAACTTAAGGAGCAGCGTGTCATCACGCTTTTTTATTTTATTTTCGGCGCGCACGGCGGGGCGATAATCGGCGACCGCCGCCGCTTTAATGACCACTGTGGACTGCCGATAATTCTCCAGTACGGCGTCCCGCATCTCAACGGCCGTAGAGACGCCAATATATTTCATCCCCCGTGGCAATGGCAGAGCAGAGGGTCCGCTGACAAGAGTGACTTCGGCGCCGCGGCGTTTCGCGGCAATGGCCAGCGCGTACCCCATTTTGCCCGATGAATAATTGGTGATAAAGCGGACGGGGTCGAGGGGCTCCCGCGTCGGTCCGGCCGTGACTAATATTTTTTCGCCCGTCAAGTCCTTGGCAGTTAAAATTGTTTCTATCTCCTCGACAATATCTTCGATCTCCGGTAAGCGACCGGCGCCTGCGGCTTTACAGGCCAATTCACCGTAGGCCGGCGCCAGTAAATAAAATCCCCGCGCCGCCAGTTTTTCCATATTTTCCTGAACTGACGCCTGGGCCAGCATATTGGCATTCATCGCCGGACACAGGAGCACCGGGGCTTTCGTGGCCATGACCGTCGTCGTCAGCAGATCATCGGCCAGGCCGCCGGCAATCTTGCCGATGCTGTTGGCGGTGGCGGGTGCAATCACGAGGATATCGGCATAATCAGCTAAGGAAATATGCGCCAATCCGTCTTCCTGCCAGGGGGCAAACATGTCACTGTAAACAGGCTGGCCGGAAAGGGTCTGCAAGGTAAGCGGGGTGATAAATTCCCGGGCATGAGCAGTCATGATAACCTTCACCGCCGCGCCCTGCTTGACCAGCAACCTCGTCAGGCCGGCTGCCTTGTAAGCGGCGATGCCGCCCGTGATACCCAGAACAATCTTGCTACCCCTCAACATTTCTCTGCTTGTCCCCCCGCTTTTTTTCGTATAGCCGTCTACGTTTCTGCTTGTTCGAGCTAACATAACAACAAGAGAAAACAATATCAAGATTATTTTCCCGACCAAATACTGCTTAGACCGGGTGATTGTCCGTTCCCCACAAAGTATCCCTCAATATATTGCGGTTCCGTTAAATATTGAGGCCAAATAAATCTATTATGTTTTTCTGCTCCTCATTTCTATAAATCTAACCAACTATTATTAAAAGATTAATTTAGAAAGACGATCTTTATCGGCTCTTGGCAAGCCGTTTGCTATTCCTCTTTCAAGGCCCTCTTAAGGGATAACAGTCAGATACCAGAGCAATGAAAGGAGAATGTACAATGAGAGCAATATATTCCAATTTTATAGTGGTGGCAACGGCGGCTCTGCTTGTGCTCAGCGTGCCTGCGCAAGCGTCCAGAATAGATGACCGTATCGAATCAACCGCCAAACGGTCTTATGTTTACAGGACCTACCTCCAGGGTGACGATATCAAAATCAAGTCCAGGGACGGCATTGTTACCTTGACGGGAACTGTCTCTGAAGAATCCCACAAATCATTGGCGCAGGAGACCGTAGAAGACCTTCCCGGTGTCAAGATTGTGGACAACAGATTGGAAGTCAAAGGTGAACGTCCCACTGAAAACTCGGATGCGTGGCTAAGGATGAAAGTAAAAACAATACTTTATCTCCACAGCAGTTTGAACAACGCGAATGTTGAGGTTACCGTGAAAGACGGCATCGTGGCATTGCAAGGCAATGCTTTCGACCAGGCACAAAAGGAATTAATGACTGAATACGCAAAAGATGTTCAAGGAGTGCAATCCGTCAATAATGAGATGACCGTAACACAGGCCTCGGTGAAAAAGCGGACGTTTGGCGAAAAGATTGATGACGCTTCCATCACTGCCCAGGTCAAGATAACACTGCTCTATCACTACTCGACCAGTGCCCTCAATACCAAAGTTGAGACGAAGCGTGGATTAATCACCTTATATGGTAAGGCCGGGAACGCAGCCGAAAAGGACTTGGTAACCAAGCTTGCTAACGACGTAACCGGTGTCAAGGGTGTACGGAACCTCATGACCATCAAGTAGTCAGGGACCGAGGCCAACAGGAGTTATCCTAAGGCTCTGGTTTATCGAGGGCTGGTTTCCGGTCTTCCCTTGCCTTGCTGTCTCGTTCTTTGGAGCCGAGCTCGGGACATATCGGTGGGGCAGCGGAGCGGTCAGGTCTTTTTTGATCGCCAGAGAAGGCCTCGCCGCCATCTGAGTTATAATTGCGGGAGGCATACTTTGGCTGATTTACCGGGGCGTTGCGTCGGTGAGTGGGATATGTCGAACTCTTCTAAGGGGACCTCATTGCGGAATGAACTCGCGAGTCAATCCAATAGAAGCATCAAATACCATCCTCCTGCCAAAGCATCCCTCAATATATTGAGGTTCCACCAAATGTTGAGGCGAAACGAATCAGTTCATGCCTTTCTGTTTTTCTTTCCTATTAAGCTAACCACCTGTCATTAAATGATGAATAAAAACTTCTGATTTTCCTTCGGCATTGGCAGGCCATTTGCTATGACATTGTTATCATCCTTGTAATCATACGAAAGTGAGGATGGGAAAAACAACAGAATTCGTGGAGAAGATCTTAAGATACGAGCAATAGACACAAAGAGGGTGCCCATAATTGGAGCAGAAAAGGAGGAGTGGTTATGAACAGATTTAAAGCAATACGAACTTATCTTTTGTTTATCTTAATCCTGAGTGGTTTTTTAATTACCGGATGTGGAGGGGGAGAAACCTCACATTGGTATGAAAAAGAGACGACTAAGGCGATTACCGCATATTCGCTTAACGGGGTCGCAGGAACTATAAATGAACCGGCAATGACCATAGCGGTAACCATGCCGTTCGGGACAAACGTAACGGCCCTGATTGCGACATTCACGACCACAGGGACAGGCGTAAAGGTGGGAACGACGGTTCAGACGAGCACTGCAACGGCGAATGACTTCACAAGTC
>JAPLJV010000020.1 GCA_026388415.1 Deltaproteobacteria bacterium
ATACGTTTCCGCACTCCTTTGCATAATTCAGAACACGAAGTTTTCTGCTGATATCTCGTTGTGCCTGTGTCATAAACCGACCTCCTTGGAGAAATAATGAATTTTATCACAAATTGTCTCCTGAGGTCTTAATTTTCATACGTAAATGTTTACGGTAGCCGTGGGTTGTCTTACATGATTACCGGTAACAGTCGGGAAGGTTGCCGCTCTCTTATAAGAGCCTGTGAACTTGGACAATGCGAATTATACGAACGTGTTAAACGTAGAGGTGATTGCCAGTAAACGAAATGAAGTCGGATCAAAGGAATCGAGCATAAAAATAGAAACATTATCGGCTGTAAATTATGATCTGTAAACTATGTGGAGAAAATAAGGAGCTGGTTAAATCGCACATCATCCCTGAGGGGTTTTTCCGACCTTTAAGATTGGGTAACATGATCCCTGAAATCCATTCAAACATCAACAATGTATTCTCAAAGCGATCTCCAATTGGAATTTATGATAAGACCATTTTGTGCGAAAAATGTGATCAATATCTCGGCATATTGGATGGTTATGCTCAAAAACTATTAATTCAGGATTTTTCTGAAGAATTGGCAGTGCGGAATGTAAACACTAAGATGGCTTATAAGATCGATAAATACGACTATAAAAAACTAAAGTTATTCTTTTTGTCTGTTCTGTGGCGTGCTTCAATTTCGTCGCAATCATTTTATAGAAAAATAGAAATAGGGGCACATGAAAATATCATAAAAGGAATGATTCGCTATGAGGATCCGGGTGAGCCGTTTGAATATTCGGTTTCATTAGCAAAATTCAGTGACCCGCGCATGATTGCGATGTTAGATCCTCATAAAAAAAGACTTGATGGTATAAATTATTGTCAAATCTATATGACAGGTTTCGTTGTATATATCAAAGTTGATAAGCGAGAACCTCCCGTTTTCTTGAGGGAGTTGTGTTTATCAAAAGACCCGCCTTTCTGGATAATATTAAGAGATTTGAATAATAGTAAAGATGGTAAAATCATAAAGGAGATCGCATCAAAAGCTATTAGGCATCAATAGCAAACATCAACATTCATTAGAATTCACGTCCGTTCGCTGATGCCGCGGTACTCTTTTTCCACCCGTAATCCTTGTTTCTGAAGACTATCTTCTACCGAAGAGTTGTTGGAGCCGTTTCCGGCTACACCCTCTTTTCCCCACTAGTGTAAATTCCGGGGACATAATACCATTTTAAATTAGAGGGGCATAACAGTATTACGTCACCCGATTAACTTATGAATAAGTGAGCTCATACCCGACGGACCGCCCCTTTCCGCTCCGTTTCAACACACCCCATTGATGAAGTTGATCCAGCTCTCTGTATGCGGTTGCCGGGCTTACCTTTGCGATTGCTGCATATTTCCGGGTCGTCAGCTTTCCTTCAAATCCACCCGGTTCGTCGAGGATGCGGTTAATCACCTTGCGTTGCCGTTCGGTAAAGGGCGTTTGGAGATGTTGTCGCCAAAACCGGACCTTCGCGGCCACGTCGTCAACGACCGTATTGGAGCGCACAACGGCTCGTCGGAAACAATCCAGGAACCAGAGCAGCCAATCAGTGACATCGCCGCTTCCCTTTGACGTTTTTTCCAGCATACTATAGTAACCGTTCCGATCGGTCATGATCTGCGCTGATAAACTGTAATAGCGGATGCGCTGTCCATCGTCCTCGGCCAACGCCATATCCGTCAACGCGCGTGCTATCCTGCCGTTGCCGTCATCAAACGGATGGATGGCGACAAACAAAAAATGGGCTATGGCCGCCCGGACGATTCCCTCCAGGGTGTGGCGACTGTTTTCCCACCAGAGAAGAAAATGGTTCATTTCCTCGTCCATTCTGTCGGCGGGCGGCGCTTCGTAGTGGATGATTTCCTTACCGAGCGGTCCGGATACAACCTGCATCGCCTCCGGGCTTTGGCGCCAGGAACCGACTTGAATCTTCGTAAGGCTCGAATATCCCGTGGGAAAAAGCGATGCCTGCCATCCCCACAAACGCTCCGGTGTCAGCGGTGCGGCATGATTCTGCGTGGCGTCAAGAAGGATTGCCATGATGTTGTCTATGCGCCGGTCAACGGGAAGTCCGGCAACAGGAAGACCCAGCTTACGGGCCACCGACGAACGAACGGAACGAATATCGAGAGTTTCCCCTTCAATTGCTGATGTTTTCAGGATTTCTTCGGTGAAAAATGCCGCCTGAACTTGATTCTCCATGTCAAATCCCAGAGAACCAACAGCATGGAGAAGCCGGCCCTGCAATTGGCGGCACAACCCGAGAGCTGGGAGTATCGCCTCCGCGTTCCAGGTCAATTGGGGCCAATCAGGCCGCTGCCATAGGTATTGATTTGATTCCATCGCTTAATCAATTCATTTCCTGATGTGATTATTGGCGATTATCACATCAGGCCAGATAAAAGCAAACGAAATTAAATGAATTCTCTCGAGTAGTTCGGTCATGGGGTAATCGAGAAACATAATGCTGTTTATTATAAAGCTTCCAGAGAAGCAATCGGGGACGGGTTCAGATTTTAAATTATTTTGACTCGTGCGGAATTGGCGACAGCCACTCATTTACGGTGAACTAATAATTCTACATGATCACCGTAATCGAGCCACTAAGCAGGTGGCGGCTTTGACAGGCTGGATTTGGGGTATTCGGGGTAGAGAATAGGAAGATCATACTGGTTCCCGAAATAACCCCTATGCCCCCGGATTTTACTCATACCAGCCGGCGGGCCATCTTCTGGATAACGTCGAGAATTTTTTCCAGGACAGCGTCACTGCCGTATTTCTCTTGAAACGCCGACGCTATCGTCTCGGCCCTCAGCGGCAACTCCCCGGCCATCTTCGCCAACATTTCAATCACCAGCCCGGGCTTGACGGACACGGTATCAGCGAATTCTTTCCAATGTCTGGGTTGGAGCCATGTCGGCCGGTTCTCGCCGCCGATCTTCATCGCCAGTCTGTCAGACAGGTTCTCATAAATCCGTGTGCAGATCAGATCATAAAACGGCGCCAGACAGGGGCCGGGAGGCGCCAGAAGGATGGCCAGGTTTTTCGCATGGGCGTCCGCATTGCCGATCAGGACGTTAAAAATGACCCATTTCACCAGCGCCATCCGATCTGCTGCGGGGCGTATGCTTTCCTTGGCGATGAGATCGAAGCACCGATGCAGGGAAGGGCCTCCCTCGCTCTCGTATTTATGATCCGGAAGAACTCCGAGAGCCTGGCAAAAATCTTCCTGGTGCAGACGGATCACTTTGCCGTCCGGGGTGATTTCCCGGTCAAAACGCCTGACGACATACAATGGATCAAGATTCTTGCGGACAGTCGCCTCGGCCACGGGCAGGCCCATTTTCCCGGCAAGGATCATGCAAAAAGCCTCGTTGACCACGCTTGCCTCAAGATTCCTGATGGGCGATTTGATGATGTGGGTGCTCGGCGCGTTCCCCAGGGCGAGAAAGACCTTGTCGTCTTTCATGAAGACGGGCAGCTTGTCCTGCGCCCCTGCCAGCGAAAGCCGGATCCCCGTCTCCCCCGCCAGGAATGGTTTTACTGGCAGATCGGCGACGATTTTGTGCAGTTCATCCTCATCCAGTTCGCGATATACCGGGTTCTTCAGGGGGAACACGCCTTCCGGAAAAAGCGCAACGGCGCCCGCGCACTCGCCGCCGATCTCCTTCAAAAGGATGAAATCGTTCCGCTCCGATACGCCGAGGCGGCGAGCGAGGACCTTCCGGATCTCCGCTTCAGGCAGCAGATTGGCGAAAAAGGGGCGCGATGTGTCGTCCATGTATGGTTCCCGACGGAGTGGAAGCGACAGGGATAACGCCAGGCCTCCCGGTTTGTCTTTTCGTTCGGGGGCATATTGAAAGATGAATCGTTGCCGCCCGTCAAGCCAGAGATGCCCTATCAGCTCGTTGTGCAGATGGACCGCCAGCCTGTCGCTTCCCTGGTCAAGGTTCATTTTTCCATCCCCGGGGGCCGATGCCGATTTCCAGGCCGAGACCGGTCAGAACCTGCAAAACCTTGCCGATCTGGGCTGTCGGTTTTCCATTTTCGATATTTGAGAAAAACCGGTAACCAACATTGCACAGCGCGGCTGCCTCCGCAAGGGTCAACCCGTCCGTCTTCCTTTTCTGTCTTACCAGCCGACCGATATCGGCGGACGAAGAGATTCTTTCCTGCAAGACTGCCTCCGATGCACATTTAAATTTAATTACCGTACGGGAATAATAACGAGTCGCGAACCTCTTGTCAAGTACAATATTACCGTTCGGGCATAATTGATTACAAAGGCCTTGGGAAGACTTTATTATTACCGTTCGGGAATATTTCAAGAAGTAAAAAAATTATAACGACATGCCGGTTGCATATCCTGACCGATTGTGCTCAATATGCTGATCAGAACAGTAATTATGTAATTGCCATGACCAATTTGCCAGCAAAATTCACGTTGAAATAACAGGGAGAAACATGAAAATCCTCCTGCACATCTGTTGCGGTCCCTGCGTGATCTATCCCCTGCGTATTTTGCGGGAAATGGGGCATGACGTTACGGGGCACTTCTTTAATCCCAATATCCATCCCTATCTGGAATATAAGCGTCGCGCAGAGACGCTTTCTGCCTACGCGGGCGAGAAGGGACTGCCGGTTATATGGGCGGAGGATTACTGCATGGAGGTTTTCTTCCGCTTGGTTGCCGGTCACGAGGAAGACCGTTGCCGGATCTGCTATACCCTGCGCCTGCAGGAGACGGCGCGGTTGGCAAAAGAGCAGGGCTTTACCGGGTTTACGACGACGCTTCTCTACAGCAAGTTTCAGAAGCATGACGTAATCCGCGAAGTCGGTGAGCGCCTGGGGCGCGAAGTTGGCATTCCGTTTGTCTATCATGATTTCCGTGCCGGCTGGCAGGAGGGAGTGGATCTGTCGCGAGAGATCGGCATGTACCGGCAGCCCTACTGCGGTTGCCTCTATAGCGAAAAGGATCGCTATTATCGCCAGGCAATTAGGCAAAAGTAATGGATGACTGTGTCGTTTCCGCCACACATCTTGGCAATGCCTTCCCGGAGCAGCCAGCCGGGGGGAACTATTACTAAAATTTCACCATAATTATCAGGATATTATCTTTCCTAAACAATATATCCATTATAACCTGGCGATGGTATGCATGTTGCTGCAATGCCAGGAAGTTCACGATGAAGGATAGGGGCGGAAGCAATAAATGTATTTGCAGAGAACATTAAAAAAGGAGATAACCTGCGCCAGTATTGGTTTACATACGGGCCGGAAGGTTAAGATGACGATCAAGCCGGCTGGTGTTGATGCGGGGGTAGTTTTCGTGCGCACGGACCTGGGGCAGCATAATTCTATCAAGGCCGATATGCATAACGTTTCCGACACGCATCTGGCCACTACCATCGGTAACAATGGGGCCAGGATCTCCACGGTGGAGCACCTGCTTTCCGCTTTCAGCGGCATGGGTTTGGATAATGCCATTGTCGAGGTGGATGCGCCCGAGATCCCCATTATGGATGGCAGCGCCCTGCCGTTTGTCAACATGCTGAAAAATGTCGGGACCAGGGTTCAGGGCAAGGGCAAGAAGTTGCTCGTGATAACACAACCGGTTTCCGTATCCGACGGCGATGGTGACGCCATGTTTTTGCCCTCGCCGTGCTTTGAAATTACCTATAAGATTGACTTTCAACATCCGCTGATCAGCGAGCAGTCCTATCACGTTATTTTTTCCGATGTGGCCTATGAACAGGAGATCTGCGCCGCCCGTACCTTCGGTTTTCTGAAGGACGTGGAATATCTGCAGGCTAAAGGACTGGCCCTGGGCGGTTCCTTAAAAAATGCGGTGGTTCTGACGGAAAAGAAGATCATAAATAAAGAAGGTCTGAGATTTCCCGACGAGTTTGTCAAACACAAGATTCTGGATGCCATCGGCGACCTATCGCTGCTCGGGATGCCCATCATTGGTCATTTCATGGCCTACAAATCAGGTCACAAGCTCAATAATATGCTGCTTAAAGAACTGCTCGCCCACGAAGAATGCTGGAGGATTGCCGGTTCTTTCGACAGCGGCTATGCAATTGAAGAAGATTCGTTGAATGTCCCCTGTTTTGGCACTCTTGATTCAGTGCCCGCTTGCTGAAGCCAGCCGACCAACAACCACCTTTTCCCGAGTATTTCCCTTACCCCAAAAAATAGCGCTTGCAGAAGAAAGATAAATGTTATTATCATGCTGCATGTGTTCACTAATAACTTACTAATAAAATAAGGTGCAGCATGATAATAAAACTTCCTCAAAAACCAAATTATTACTGGCGCCGGATAAAAGCGATCATCTCGGCGCATGATCGCCAGATCAGGTTTTTCCTCTACGGTTGCCTGCTTTTTCTTCTTCCTCTGAGCAGTGAAGCGGATGAGGCCAGGTTTGCCGACCTGCTGATTACGAATAACGCCGGACAGATTACGGTTTACGCGCAGGTTCTAAACTGCTTTACGCCGGACATGGAAGCCGCCATCCTCGCCGGTGTTCCCACTACGTTTACCTTTCTATTCGATTTCTATCAGGAAAGG
Organism: Deltaproteobacteria bacterium; assembly: GCA_026388415.1. Lineage (NCBI taxonomy): Bacteria > Pseudomonadati > Myxococcota > Myxococcia > Deltaproteobacteria bacterium. The sequence continues at coordinate 6,627 of JAPLJV010000020.1, forward strand.
TCCTACTGGTGGGACAAGAAAATCGCCCGCCGTATTATTCAGCATACGATCAAATATGATAATGTGAAGAAAGATTTTCTTGTTTCATCAACTAACAGACCGGAAGCAGACACCTTTCAGACATTTGAAAATGCCAAAAAGGCCATGGCGGATCTAAACGGGGTTGTTGTTTACCAGGTCAATGCTCTGGAGCAAGATAAGTCTTACTATCTGAAAATGAAGGCCAAACTGGAACAGGTACGCCTGCCTCTGCACATGGAATACGTGTTCTTTTTCGTTTCTCTCTGGGATTTTGAAACGGACTGGCATAGACAGAATGTTACGTATCAAAATTTGACGACACCCTAACTTTAGCGAGCACATAAGCACATGCTGCCAACCCGTCCAGGCATAGATGACCGCGAGGCCAGACGTCGGAAGAGAGAACGCCTGATCATGATCGTTACGATCGCTGTGATTGCCATTCTTTCTCTGCTGGAGGGCCGTCTCTACCGCCTGGAAGCGGCTCTACCGCTTTCCAGCAATGTGCTCATTTTTGGCCTGATCAATATCAATATCATTCTGATCATTTTTCTGCTGTTTCTGATTATCAGGAATGTCGCCAAACTGATCTTTGAGCGCCGCCGGGGCGTCATCGGTTCGAGTCTGCAAACGAAATTAGTAGTGGCTTTTGTCAGCCTTTCCCTGATTCCCACGGTATTGCTGTTCATTGTGTCCATCAATTTTCTTTCCTACAGCATAGATAACTGGTTCAATCTGAAGATCGGCGAGGCGCTGGATAAAACGATCGAAATAGCCCAGGTCTATTACCAGCAGACGTCCGATCATGCCCGCTTCTATGCCCGCCAGATCAGTGAAGATATTACCAAAAATCGCCTTTATGTCGAAGGGCGGGAGGCCTATCTCCAGACGCTCATAGAACAGAGGCAAAAAAATTATAATCTGGGGCTCTTGGGGATTCATTTTGACAATAAAAAAGCAATACTTGTCTTGAAGGACCCCCTGCACCCGGCGTTGGTCTTGAAGCCCCTGGCGCCAAAAATACTGGAGGAAGTCTATGGCGGCAAGGAAACATCCACTGTGCAGCCGTCCGGAGGAGGCGATTTAATCACCGGTCTGGTGCCCATTTATTCTGCTCTGGTTCCGGGGGAAGTCATCGGCTTAGTTGCGGTCAGTTACTACATGCCCCAGCGGCTGGTGGACAAGATGGCCAGCATTTCCAAAACTTCCGAGCAATACCGGCAGCTTGATCTTCTAAGAAATCCCATCAAGTTAAGTTATATTATCACCCTGTTTATCGTGATGCTGCTCATCATTTTTTCCGCCACATGGTTCGGCATCTATCTTGCCAAGGGGATTACTGTGCCGATCCAGGATCTGGCCGAGGCCACCCGTCGCATTGCCCGTGGGGATCTGGAGCATCGGATCAACGTTGTCGCCGATGCGGAGATCGGCGTTCTCGTAGATTCCTTCAACCAGATGACGAATGACTTGCAGCAGAGTAACGGTGAGCTGCAACAGGCCAATATCAATCTCGAAGAGCGGCGCAAGTATATGGAAACGGTGCTTCGCCATGTTTCGGCCGGGGTAATCTCCGTTGATAAAGACGGAGTTATTACCACCATCAACCAGGCCGCCGAGGCGATGTTTGATATCAAGACGGAAAAGATCATCAACCGGCGCTTTGAAGACGTGCTGCGGCCCGAGCATCTTGCCCTGGCGGAGCAGTTTATCCGGGAGGCAAGGAATAACAGCGCCGGTTTCCTGGAAAAGCAGATGGAATTGAAACTGAAGGACAAGGACCTGACGGTTTTGATGACGACGACGATAATCAGGGATGACGGCGATCGGGAAGTTGGCATGGTCGTCGTTTTTGAAGATCTGACGGAGTTGCAGAAGGCAGTGCGTGCGGCCGCCTGGCGGGAGGTAGCCCGACGCATGGCCCATGAGATCAAGAATCCCCTGACGCCGGTGCAACTTTCCGCGCAGCGTCTGCAGAAAAAATATGGCGACAAACTGGGCGCAGACGGCGCCGTATTTCAGGAATGTACGCAGACCATCATCAACCAGGTCGAGGTGCTGAAAAATCTGGTCAATGAGTTTTCCCGCTACGCCCGGATGCCTGTTACGAATCTGGCTTTAAATAATCTTAACGAGGTTATTGCGGCATCCCTCGCCCTTTTTCAGGAGGCCCATAAAAATATCCGTTTCACCTTGCTGGACGCGGGCTCGGAGATGCCCAAACTGAGGATGGACGCCGAGCAGATCAAGCGGGTCATGGTGAACCTGCTAGATAATGCCGTGGCCGCCGTGGCGGGGAAAGAGGGCGTGATTGATATTACCGTTGCCCATGACTTAAGGTACCGGAAGGTCAGGGTAGAGGTGGCGGACAATGGCTGTGGTGTGCCTGCCGCCTACAAGATGAAGATGTTCGAACCGTATTTTTCTACGAAAAAGGTCGGCACCGGTTTGGGGTTGGCCATTGTCAGTTCCATCATTGCGGATCATCACGGCTATATCAGCGTGCGGGATAATCCCCAGGGTGGCACGGTGGTTGCTTTTGAATTGCCGGTTCCCGAGGGGGAACAGATTAACGGCGCTGATTATGCGGCTCCGGAGGCGTGAAAGTTCCAAAGATAGCACAACAAAAGGATAAGAAGGGCCTATGAGTAAGACAATATTAATTGTTGATGACGAGGAGAGTATCTGTCAGTCCTTGGGCGGTGTTCTGGCTGATGACGGGTATGAAGTAATGACGGCCGGCAGCGGGGAAGAAGCGCTGAAGATCGTGGAGGAGGAAATGCTGAGCCTGGTGTTGCTGGACATCTGGCTCCCCGGCATTGACGGGATTGAGACCCTGAAAATCATCAAGGCCGGACATCCCCAGCTCCGCGTGGTCATGATGTCCGGTCACGGCACCATAGAGACCGCGGTGAAGGCCACCAAGCTGGGCGCCTTTGATTTTATTGAAAAACCTCTTTCTTTGGAAAAGGTGCTGCTCATCGTCAAGCATGCCCTCGATATCACCCAGTTGGAAGAGGAAAATATCCTTCTTAAACAGAAGGTTACCCACGAGTATGAACTCACGGGCGACAGCGAAGCGATTACGGAGCTGCAGGAAACGATCAGCCTCGTGGCGCCTACCAATGCCTGGATCTTGATCATGGGTGAAAATGGCACTGGGAAGGAACTGGTGGCCCGGTCCTTACACCAGCAGAGCAAACGGGTTAATAAGGCATTTGTGGAGGTAAATTGTGCCGCCATACCGGAGGAGCTCATTGAAAGCGAGCTTTTTGGCCACGAGAAGGGCTCCTTTACCGGCGCTACGGAAAAAAAGCGCGGGAAGTTCGATCTGGCCCATGAAGGGACCATTTTTCTCGATGAAGTGGCGGATATGAGTTTGAAGGCCCAGGCCAAAGTCCTCAGAATTCTTCAGGAAAAAAAGTATGAACGCGTGGGCGGAACGAAGCTGATTGCCACGGATGTCCGAGTCCTCGCGGCCACCAATAAAGATCTGGAAAAGGAGATGGAGGAGGGAAGATTCCGGCCGGACCTTTATTACCGGCTCAATGTTATCCCGCTGAGGGTGCCGCCGCTCCGGGACAGAAAAGAGGACATCCCGCTTTTGGTGGAGCGTTTTTTGAAAGATTTTTCCTCGAAGGAAGGGGAGGCGGAAAAGACGATTACCGACGATGCGCTGGCGATCCTCATGCGGCATGGTTGGCCCGGAAATGTTCGGGAACTGAAGAATATTGTCGAACGGCTGAACATCATGAAGGTGGGAAATGTTATTGAAGCGGAAGACATTCCTCTTTTTATGAAAAAAGAGCAGAATCCGGAACCTGCCGAGGATGCCCCGGATTCCCTGCGCGAGGCCAAAACGGCCTTCGAGAAACAATATATTGCCGGTAAGTTAAAAGATTACGATGGCAATGTCTCCCGCACGGCCGAGGCCATCGGCCTGGAAAGAAGCAACCTGCACCGCAAGATAAAGGCCTACGGTCTGGACGTCAAGAATGAGGAAACGGGCGAGGGCTCTGAATTATAACCGCCGCCCGACCTCTTGCCGCAGATCGGCCCAGGAAAATTTCAGGAAGGGTAAAAAAGCTAGGCCGACAACAATGGTGAAGCTGATGGACAGGAAGTGATAGATAATAGCAAAAGTCAGGGCCTCCGTCTTGGCGATGCCGAAGAGGCTTAAGCCCAGCACGCAGGAGTAATGCCAGTTGCCGATGAAGCCGGGGGCCGTCGGGACGGCAATGCCGATCATCAGGATGACCATGAGGACCAAGGCGGCGACAGGCGGCAGCGAGAGTTTGAAGGCCAAGAAAAGAAGATAGATCGCCAGGGCGTCAATCAGCCAGACAATAAAGGAAAGCAGCAGTATCTGGAAAAGGCGCGGTCCGTCGCCGATAATCTGGAAACCATCGAGAAAATGCTGGATTAACCGGCCCAATATTTCTGTCCACCGGACAGGGCAGAGTCGTAAGAAAAAGTTCAAAAAAGCCTCCAGCAGGACACGCCGGAAGACTGCCAGAATAATCACCGTAAGCAGGATCAGATTGACGAGAAGGAAGATGAAGTTGGCTTTGATCAGCCAGGGTGGCAATTGCGCAAAGAAGGGAGTCAGGGAGGCGATGGTCAAGATGGTGACGCCGTCGAAAAACCTTTCCAGGAAAACCGTGCCCAGAGCGGCGGGCATCTTGATGTCGCTGTGGCGGGCCACCAGATAAGGTCTTAAAAGCTCGCCCAGCCTGGCCGGCAGGGCCGTGATGGCTAAAAACCCGACGCTGGTTATGGCAAAAAGGGTGAGCGTCGAAAGCTTCCCCAGGGGGCGAAGGATCATCCCCCAGCGCCAGGCACGCAACGCCTGCATCAAAATCATCAGCAGCAAAAAAAGCAGGATAAAACCGTAGCCAATGTTCGCCATGCCGGCGATAACACCCTGAAAATCTGTCCCTTTAACAGACAGATAGACCAAGAGCGCACTGATCAGGAGGCCGGGAATGATCTTCTTCATCCGTTCACGTTTATATGAAAATAGATCGTCATACCGGCGTAGGCCGGTATTCAGTCCTTTACACCTGGATTCCGGATCGGGTCCGGAATGACAGATGGTATTTTCATCCTTTGTTGTGCCCGCGACGGGCATGGGGGGGTAATTATGGGGTACGCCTTTAGTTTTTTGCAATGTTGTCGCTGATTTTATCGTGCAACAGTTGCGATGCGGTCTTATTACCCAGCAATCCCACCCGCACGGTTACGGTGGTTACGTTACGCTCTTTGTATTTGACATCAAACCGGACCTTTTCGTCATTAATGATGGCGGAAATCTGGCCCTGGCCAATTTCCTTGAGGGGCTGGACACTCAGGGCGCGCATTTCCGCCATGGTTTTTTCGCAGGCCGCCCAAACCAGATCGTAGGGATGCTTATACTCGCCCTGCATGCCGCCGTTGATGTATGCGTAGGTGCCGGCGCCAGTGCCCCCGGCGGCGACGACGCCTACCAGTGCTGCACATCCGGTCGTAAGAAAAACAACCGCCGCGTACCAGAACATCCAAGCTCTATTTCTCTTCATTATTATTCCTTTCTCCGATCGGATTTGAGGACACGTTACGCTTCGCCGCTTACCCCGGCAAATTCACGCAGCAGTTCTTCCTGCTTTTTGTTCAGGTTCGTGGGCACGACTACCAGGGTTTCAATAATCTGATCGCCCCGCCCATAAGCACCCAGCCGGGGGATGCCCATGCCCTTCAGGCGGAAGGTATGGCCGCTCTGGGTGCCTTTGGGGATTTTTATCTTTTCCCTGCCCTGCAGCGTTGGCGCTTCTATCTTGGCGCCCAGCGCCGCCTGCACAAAAGAAACGGGGATACGGCAGTAGATATCGCTGCCCCTTCTTTCGAAAAATTCATGCGACTTGACGGTAAGAAATACGTAAAGATCGCCGTTGGGTCCACCGAAGTCGCCCGCTTCTCCCTCGCCCCGCAGCCTCAACCGGGAACCTGTTTCTACGCCCGCGGGGATTTTAAGCTGGATGGTCTTGGCGGCTTCCTTCTTGCCGGCGCCGCGACAGAAAGAACAAGGATCCAGAATCACGCTGCCTCGCCCCCGGCATTGCGGACAGGAGGCGCTGATCGCGAAGAAACCGCTGGATTGCGTTACCTGGCCCCGGCCATGACAGCGGTTGCACGTGGAAGGAGACGACCCGGCCGCTGCTCCCGTGCCCCGGCAGGAATCGCAATTGATCAGCTTTTCTATCGTGATGTCCATTGCTTTACCCGTGGCTGCGTCTTCCAAGGCAATAGTCAGGTCGTAGCGCAGATCGGCGCCGTTCCTCGCCCCCGCCCGCCCCTGCTGCCGAACGCCATTGAAACCAAAAATGTTCTCAAAGATATCGCCGAAGCTCGAAAAAATATCCTCAAAACCCGAAAATCCCTTAAAACCCGCGCCGCTCAGTCCTTCATGACCGAAGCGATCATATATTTCCCTTTTCTCCGGGTCGCTCAGGACTTCATAGGCTTCGGCGGCTTCCTTAAACCGCTCTTCCGCTGCCTTATCCCCCGGATTCTTGTCCGGGTGATGCTGCATGGCCATTTTGCGATAATTTTTCTTTATCTCCTCCGCCGCGGCATCCCGGGCGACACTGAGGACTTCATAATAACAAGTCTTGATCATGCGTGTATTGCTTTTTCCTCCGTTTTTGCGATCGCCCGCGTCTCCTGAAGCATTTGCTCATGGCCGCCTTTTTCGAAGGCATGGAGCGCAAAACTGTACTTTTTCAGCTCCTTGGCTGCTTGACCGATGGCCAGCCACTCTGCCGGCGAGGGAGTCCTGCTTAACGCCCGGGATGCCTGCAGGAAGAGCATGACATCGCCCATCTGCTGAGCGGTGGCGCTGATTTTTTCCAGGCCGGCGGTATGACTTGCCTTCTGATAAAATTCCATGGCATCCGAGATTTTGCCGGCTTCCCGGAAGCGGTCGCCGTAAACGATCAGTTCGCCGGTCGTTCTTTTTTCCTCATAAAGCAGTTGCTGTTTCTTCCGATAATCGGGGAGAATATCGTCTTTCATAGTTTTCGTATCCGTTTTCTATTGGCTGCCGGCAAGATATTAGACTTTGCCGTTCCTGTCAAGACGGCGGGTTATTTAACCAGACGCCGCAATGCCTCCGCATACTTTTCACCCGTCATGGCGATGATGTTCGGGGGCAGTTCCGGGGCAGGCGGCTTTTGATCCCAATTGATGGCAAGGAGATAATCCCGTAAAAACTGTTTGTCAAAACTTTTCTGAGGGCGGCCGACCTGATAATCATCCCGGGGCCAGAACCTTGAGGAATCAGGTGTGAGCAGCTCGTCAATGAGGATCAGCTTCCCCTCGATCAAGCCGAACTCCATCTTGGTGTCGGCAATAATAATTCCCGCCGCCGCCGCTATTGTCTCGGCCCGTCGGTAAATGGCCAGGCTGGTTTCCCTGATGTGTCCCGCCAATTCCCGGCCCAGAATATTTTCCATCTCGGCAAAGTTTATGGGCAGGTCGTGTGTGCCGGCTTCCGCTTTGGTGGAGGGGGTAAAGACGGGTTCCGGCAACCGCTCGGACTCCCTCAACCCTGCGGGCAGCCTGATGCCGGAGATGGTATGGCCAGCACTGTAATCTTTCCATCCCGAGCCGCTGAGATATCCACGGACGATACACTCTACAGTCAGGGGCCGGGCTTTTTTGACGAGCATGCTGCGGTGCTGCAGTGTCTCTGCATAAGGTCGGCAAACTTCCGGATAGGCCAGCGGATCGGTGGAGATGAGATGATTTATTATGATATCTGCCATCTTACCGAACCAGAAGGCCGACATGCGGGTCAGAATAGCCCCTTTACCGGCGATGGGATTGGGCATGATCACGTCAAAGGCGGAAATCCGGTCGGTCGCAACGATCAGCAGAAATTCTTCCACCTCATAAATATCGCGCACCTTCCCTTTATTCAGCAATTTTAATGTGGGGAAACTCGTTCCCATCAATCCTTCATCTCTCATTTGAAAATTCACCTCTCATTTGTTGGATTTTGTCCGCTATAAAAACGGATTGTATTGCTTTTCGTGACCGATAGTAGAGGTGGCCGTGCGGCCATAATTATGCCCCGGCAAGACGCGCGTTTCGTCGGGCAGTGGGAAAAGCTTGGTCTGGATGGATTGATACATGACGTCCCAGGAGCTGCCAGGGAAGTCAGTCCGTCCCACGGCCTCCACGAAAAGGGTGTCCCCCGTAAAGACAATGCCCTCCGTATAAAGAGACATGCTACCCGCGGAGTGTCCCGGCGTATGCAGAACATTAAGCGTTACATCGCCCACGCGGATCTGATCGCCGTCCTTGACCGTAATATCCGCCGCCGGCGATGGCTTGGCATTGAACATGGCAAGGAGTGAAGCCGGCGTGTTGGTGAGCCGGTCGGCATCGTCTTCATGCACAATGATCTGCGCCCCGGTGAGCTTTTTCATATCGCTGTTGCCGGAGAAATGGTCCACGTGGCCGTGGGTATTGACGATATACTTAATCTTCAGATTATTCTTTTTAGCGCGGGCAATAATGGCTTCCGTTTCGTCCGCCGGGTCAATGACCAATGCTTCCCCACTCTTAGGATCACCTACCAGGTAGGCGAAAACCATCATTTGACCGACCTGCATCTGTTCCAAAAACATAGTGACTCCCTTTTATTTCTTTTCTACATACCCCGTAAAAAATGATCCCTCTTGTTTTATCTCCATGAACTTTTCCCCCGTCAGACCGCACCAGGCCGGGAGGTCTTTGGCGAACCCCGGGTCGTCGGCCACAATTTCCAGCACCTCGCCGGATTTCATGTCGGCCATTTCCTGTTTGGTCCGCACGATGGGCATGGGGCAGAAGAGCCCCGTACAGTCAATGGATTTATTGGCTTTAAGAGCAGATGTCATATAAATAAATTTACTTTGGCCTCTTTGGCTTCACTCAGATAGGTGGCGGCGCCGGCGAATTCATCCACGTCGCCCACCAGGTTTGCTGCGGTCAGGCCGAGTACGCTGCAACTTGTTGTGCAGGCTATGTATTTTACGCCCAGTTCCTTGGCCAGTTTCATGAGGTCCTGGAGGGAGGCGGCGTTGGTTTTCCGCATCAGTTTTTTCATCATCCAGGCCCCCATGCCGAACATGTTCAGACGGGAAATGGGCAGGCTCGATGTGCTCATGAGGTTGAACATTTTCTGCATCAGCTTTTGCGTCGCCGACAGGGTAAGCCTTTCCTTTTTCAGGATGTTCAGGCCCCAGAAGGTGAAAAAAATCGTCACTTCCATATTGCCTGCCGCCGCCGTGGTCGCCAGGGTAAAGGCGGCAATGGCCTTGTCGAGCTCACCGGAAAAAAGGATGATGGTCATTTTATCCTTCATTTCTGCCCCCTGCTTTCCAATACTAACCTCAAGCCTGTTTTTTTTCGCATTCCGGACACTTGCTTAGTTTGCTGCTGTAAGATGCGCCACATTTCGGGCATTTAGTAAAGGCGATATCGCAGGGCTGACAAAAGGAAGGCTCCATACAATCCTGCACCAGTTCCGACTCGCAGAAACCGCAGTTGCATTTTGTTTTCATGATTTTCCCCCCTGCTTTTTCTGGTAATCCTCGATGGCTTTGTGCAGCGCATCGGCTCCCAGGTTGGAACAGTGCATCTTGTTGGCCGGCAGTCCGCCCAGCTCCTTGGCTACGCTGGCATTCGTTATCAGCATGGCCTCGTCGAGGGTCTTTCCCTTGGCCATTTCGCTCACCATGGAGGAAACGGCGATCGCCGCCCCGCAGCCGAAGGTCTTGAATTTTACGTCTTCAATGATGTTATCTTTTACTTTGATGTAAAAGCTCATCATGTCGCCACAGACGGGGTTGCCGATCTCACCAGTCCCATCGGCTTCTTTTATTTCCCCTACATTACGTGGATTCTGGAAGTGATCCATCACTTTTTCTGAATAAAACGGCATAATCTTCTCCTATCCATCCTCTTGATTTTGGTCATGTTCGTGTTCGTGTTCATAATCGGTGCCCGGCCCGGCGGCCCGGCGCCGTCCCGTCTTCTGGAAGTAACCGTAAAGGGGCGACATCTCGCGCAGTCGGGCGACTATCGGTGGAAATTCGGCGAGCAGATAATCAACATCTGCGTCCGTATTGTATCGGGAAAGCGTCAGCAGGATGGAACCCTGGCCGACGGCCGTATCAACCTTGATGGCCGTAAGCACATGGGACATCTTGAGCGCCTTCGAGGCGCAGGCAGAACCGCTGGATACGTAAATGCCCTTCTGGTCCAGGAAGAGAAACATGCCTTCTCCTTCCACAAACTCGACCGAAATATTGACATTATTCGGCAGGCGCTTTTCCAGGTGCCCGTTGACGTAAAGGTAAGGGATTTTTTCCGGCAGCGCCGTCATCAGGCGGTTTCGGAGCCGGAGCAGGCGTTGGTAATTATCATCCATCTCCTGCCCCGCAATCTCGCAGGCCGCCCCGAAGCCGGCAATGGCGGGCACGTTTTCTGTCCCGGCGCGGCGGCCGTTTTCCTGTATGCCGCCGTCAATCTGCGGCACGATCCGGACGCCCTGCCTGAGAAAGAGTGCCGCCGCGCCTTTGGGGCCGTAAAACTGCGCTCCCGAGAGAGTCATCAGATCAACACCCAGACTGGTTACGTCCAAGGGCATAATTCCGGCGGTACAGACGGCATCGGTATGAAATGGAATGTTCCTTGCCCGGCAAAGGCCGGCTATTTCCGCCAGTGGCTGGATCGTGCCGATCTCCGGATTGGCATGCTGGACAGAAACCAGGATGGTGTCTTCCCGGATGGCATTCTGGAGATCTCCGGGCGACACGAGACCATTCCGATCAACAGGCAGCAGGGTGACCTCAAAATCATGCTGGCTGAGACGCCGGGCGGCATTGAGGACCGAAAAATGTTCGATCTCCGAGACAATGACATGTCGGCCTTTTTGCCGGTAAGCCTCGGCAACGCCCTTGATGGCGAGGTTATTGGCCTCCGACGCGCAGGAGGTGAAATATATCTCGCTTTCCTTCCCGCCGATAAGCTGCGCCACTTGGCCCCGGGCTTTTTCGATCGCGTCCCTGGAATGGGCGCCAAGAGAGTGAATGCTCTGGGCGTTACCGTAATACTCACGGAAATAAGGGAGCATCACCTCGATGACCCGCTCGTCCACCCGGGTATTGGCATGATTTTCAAAATATATTTCGTTCACGGGGAATAACCTTTAAGTTACTTTATGCATTATCTTTTTGCCAACTATCCCATCGGTCATTAAATCTATCTAAATGGCTCCTTATATTTCCACAAGTGTAAAAGAGGACAAGGGAATTCCCATTGGCAATTGGTGTTTTAGTATATGTATAAGGGAAGGGTATGTCAAGAAAACAATCGGAAAACAATGGGGACAGTACCACGCAAAAAAGAGAAAACGGAAAGGTTATGCGTCAAGGAATGCCTCGCCGGAGTACTGAACGAAGAGAACAAGACCGATATGATGAAGCGTCTACGCAATGCCCAGCCCTATGGCACCGTGGGCATTATCCGTTTCTGGACAGAGTTCATTGATGCCACACCGGCAGATCAAAAAAGGATGGTCAGAGATGTGGAGTTCTGGCGTCTGTATCAAGCAGGATTAATCGGCTTCCAGTATTTCTGCTGGAACTGCATGGAATCCTGTCCGGTGGGTCAGAAATCGGAGTCGCAATAAGCTGTCGTGCCTTCAGGGGGCTTCAACCGGTTATCAATAGGGCTGTGTTTTGTCAAGTGATAGTAATCGAAAACCATTTTTCTAAAATGAAGTAGCGACAGCTCTTCTGACAAATCTCGGCACATAGGATCCCAAGGTTCTTTTACCTATACAGCCAACAATAACGCCGATTTGATAGGCAACATGGTCAAGAATGTAATAGTATAAGAATTGAAGAAAGTTGAGTTGTGGTTTTTTCAGGTGGTAGTCCACGGTTGATGCTACGAGCAGCACAAAAAGGCTTAACAGCCATACGTGATTGGCGGCAAAGCCGAGCAATAACAGCGCGACCAAGTAATACCGAACTACATGGAAGGAGGCAAAATAAGAAAAGGAGAAGAAGTTGCGTGCAACAGAGAAACATATCCGCCACAGTGGTATACAGAGGCCCATGCGTGCCAATTTTACAACCTTCATCCAGACCTCAAAGAGGAAACAAGCCCCTGATGCAAGAAGCGGTAGCATGGACAAAAGCAGGATAGCTGCACACAGGGAAAAGAAGCTAATGGTTGCAAGAAGCGGTATTTGAAAGGTTTTCTTCTTCTCAGGATGGAGCGTATACAGCGTTGCCTCTGAGGTCCCGTAATCTCTCCGTCTTTTCAGCATCTTTCCCAGTTCGTTGCGATGCTTGTGCTTTACGGAGCCAACGGGCACATACAGCATATCGTAACCTTTGGCTCGCATCCTCCAACAAAAATCTACATCTTCGCCTACATGCATGTCTTCCCGGATGCCCCCTGTCTGAATGTATGCCTTACGCCGTACCAGAAGGTTGCAAGTGGGTGTATAAAAGCTGGAGTTGTCGTCAGTTCCATAGAGGATATGGCTGCCCATGTTCAAGGGGGAGAAGGTTTGTTCGTAACGGTCCAACGGAGAATTATCAAAATAACCATCAACGTAGCCACCTACTGCTCCGATCCGGTCCCAGCTAAAGTAGTTTACGATTTCCTTGAGCCATGCAGGGCCGGCCACACAATCGCTATCGAGGAATGCCAGAATTTCGCCACGGGCCTCACGGGCACCGATGTTTCGACAGTATGATTGCCCGCGGCTTATCTCATGGGAAAGCAGTTTGCAGTTAAAGCTATTCACAAGTGCTTTGGTGCCATCTTTTGATCCGTCATCGACTACGATCACTTCAACACTATCGTTCAGATAATCTTGGGCGAAGACGGACTCGAGGCATTCGGCAAGTTCAGCCCCTCGATCTTTTGTGGGTATTATGACGGTCACAGAAGGAAAATAGTCGCCCCCGGTGACCAGGGCTATTTCCAGGATCGCTTTCTTGTTGAAATACTCACACAACCGGAAGACCTGCTCTTCGGTCATGGCGGTCGCCACCGCTATCTGGGCCAGGGTTCTCGATCCGTCACAGAGTCTGAGTACTGCCACTGCCCGTTCACGGACCCGAACAACATTGAGCGGTGTTTCGGAGATTACCACCCAGGAATGATGCCGCCTCTCAAAACGTATCTCTTCCCTCAGCCTGTACAGCAAGGGTATCATGGTATGCGCTCTACCCCTTCCTCACACTTTCGCAGGTGGTTTAACCACCCTTCTCGCAGCAAGGTACCAAAGAGCTCATCTACTACATGGTCATCTGCACCGCTGACCATTTTGCCCTCCCTGCGTTGCACGGTTCCCGCAACAAGTTGTTGGATACGCTCAAAGGCAGGAAGACAGGAATCGGGAGGTGTGGCAGGCTTCAGCCTTGATCCGGGCAATCGCAGCGGTCCCCATACGACATGACCATTAGCCCGTTGGATCAACTGAGTGGATATACCTATCCGGGCAAGATCAAAGCACGGGATCATCTTTTCAGCCGCTTCCAGAAGGGGCGGCAGACCGGCATAGCGGGTGGGTTCAGTCAGAGCTTCCACGGCAATTACGAGGGGAATGGGGGACTCAATACTCTCACGATAGCCCAAGGCAAGCTTTTTCACCGCCACAATGGTTCTCTCTTTTGCCCCTGTTTCCACCGAAATTGCGGGGATAATACAAGGTACGCGCAGGTGATGAGCAAGGATGAGGCTCACTTGACCGCTTCCCGTATCATCGCTTTTGGCGCCGGTCAAAATGATATCGAAGTCCAGTATGCGGGCGATGCGCTCAAAGATCAATGCCTTGCCCTGAGCCTGAATCGCATCGAGCCCTTCCTCCCATATCCTCAGACCGTCATCACACCCCAGGGCAAGACCTTCTCTGATAAACCGCTCTCCCGACGGGGGCCCGAGATGAATCAAGGTGATATGGGTTCCAGGCCGGCTTTCCTTTATCACAAGGGCAGTGTCTATGGCTGCACTGTCGGATGGGTTGAGCACGGAGACATTCCAATCCTTCCGGAGACATCCTGTCCGTTCATCGCGAGCCAGAGGTATTCTGATGTCTGGAACTTCCTTTATGAAAACAAGTATCTTCAATAAATTTCCTCCCCGGCTTACGGTAATAACTTTAGGTGAGACGAAAGCGGACTCCAAAGCCTCCCTGAGGGTAATGCCAATCCAGAGCCCCTTTGTCGCAAGCGAGCAGGCACGTACCACATTCAAGACACGGCTCGTAGGCGAAATCTATCCTGGTTCTCGCTTCATTCCATTGATAGCAGGCGGCGGGGCAGATAAATGTGCATGCTCGGTGAGTGCATGACTGGCAGATATCGCGGTTTATCTTGATGTGGGCTTCCTCGTAAATCCGGTAGCTTACGAGGTCAAAAAGATCGTCAACTATCATACGCTCGCTCTTAATCCTTTCACCAGGTCTGCAATCACCTGTTTTATGGGCAATGCTTCTTTTACAGCATCCCAGCCAAGGCGGCCTGTCTTTTTTCTTGGCTTGCCATCAGAACGGTACAGCTCCTCCATGATTCTTCCCACAAGGTTGGGATATGCGGAGAAGAGACGGTCATTATGCATGAGGCCAACCGTTTTTTCAAAAGTCTTCATGTCCTTCAGCACAAAACTCTCTTTGAGGCGATCATCGTATTGGCCCAACTGTCTGGCCGAGAAATCACCTTTTTGCAAGGCTGCGACGATCGTCTCTGCTGCAAGAAAACCGGAGGTCATGGCCAGGTTCATCCCTTCCTGGTTCAGTCCATTGGTATAGCAAAGCCCTGCGGCATCACCGGCCAGGAGCACTCCATCACTGAACAGTCTGGGCACTAACTTATATCCACCTTCCGGCAGAATGTGGGCCGAGTATTCCACTAATCGCGCATCCCTGAGGATCTTCCCGACAGGTTCTGAAGAAAGGAACCGCTGCAAGAGGTCGTACGGAGCCAAACTGCTGGCCTTCAGAGAATCCAGATGAAATACAAGACCCACAGAGAGTGTTTCCAACTGGGTATAGATAAACCCGCCGCCCCGGATTCCCTCGGTACAGCCAAGAAATTCCTGCGTAACCCCCTGCCGTCGCACCAAGCCAAATCGTTTGTTGATTTCCTCTTCGCTTAAGCGGAACAGGGCCTTGACTCCCAATGCCATATCCGATGCTTGGGGTGGTTTGTAAAACCCCAATTTCTTGGCAAGGAGTGACAGCACTCCGTCAGAGAGGATGGTAACAGGTGCCCGGACTTCCCCGGCTGTTCTTCCAATCCTGATTCCGGCAACCGTCTTCCCATCCATGAGGAGGTCCTCGACAAGACATCCGGTGAGGAGGTGAACGCCGGCCTCGCGGGCCTTTCCGGCCAGCCATCGGTCAAATACCGGCCTGAAGAGAGTGTAACCATTATAGGGCGGATCATCAAATCCCTCCGACTCAAACGCCAGAGATGTGCTCGAAGATTCTGAAATGATCGTCAGAACCCGCTTGACAACATGACGCTCCCAAGGGGCCTGTTCCCAGAAATCGGGCAGAAGGCTCAGCGCCACTGGACAGTTGGGAAGCATGCCTCCGAACATGTTTTTTGCTCCGGGCACATCGCCACGCTCAACAAGAAGCACGTTAAGTCCGCTCTGGGCCATCCGGAAAGCTGCTGTACTCCCTGCAGGCCCTGCACCTACCACGATTGCGTCATATATTTTCATGAAACGCCTTCATCTCTGAATTGTTTTATCCGTTTAGCCAGTTTGGGAAGCAAGGTGCGCAAATCGCAGACGAACCCCTCGTCAGATACATTAAAAATAGGCGCCCGGGGGTCAATGTTGACAGATATAATTTTCCTGCCCTCATGAATGCCCGCTACATGGTGCGGCGAGCCGGAAATCCCCAGAGCCAGATAGAGTTCGGGAGAAACTGTTTTCCCCGTCTGTCCAATCATTCGTTCCTTGGGCAGGTACCCGTCGTCCACCACCGGCCTGGTAGTGCCAATGGATCCTTCCAGCAAGTGAGAAAGCTCCTCCACAAAATCCAGGAGTTCAGGATCAGCGCAGCCGATGCCAGCCCCGATAATGCGCTTCGCACTGGTAATGTCTACCGTTCTGTAATCTGGAGGAATAATCCCGAGTGAAACGGGCCCGATAATTTCAGGGGGAACATGAATGGGGATATGATGTATCTTCAGGGGCACAAATCTACTGCACCCTCTTTTCTCCAGGGAATCTGGTCTGATAGTGGCAATTTCATGGTAAGGCTCTAGAAAATATGCTTCCTGTTCCAACTGACCGCCATAGACATATCGAACATAGAAGATGGCCTGATCTCTGACGCGTATATCAACACAGTCACTGACTGCTGCTGTACCCAGGTAGGACGCAACGCGCGGTGCAAGCTCACCTCCTCTGTCCGTGTGGGCAAACAGGAGGCACCGGAAGGGTATATCCTGCAGAGCAACTTTTACTGCCCAGGCAAACACCTCACCACTGTATGCAGAAAGGCCTTCGTCCTCAAGGAGGTAAAGATTGGCAACGCCGCTTTGATCAAGATCTTTGATATCTTCCGCAAGATTCCCGATGGACAGTACGGAGAGGCTGCCTTCCAGAAGGGATGCTATTCTGTCGCCTTCTGCGAGTAGACCCTGGTTAATCTCCTCTCTCCTATCACCAGAGGATTCAAAGAAAACAATTATATCCCTTTCTTTTTTCATACCCTCCTGCCAGCCGCATAACCCTCGTAGATCGCCATATCTACCTTCCTGGGAGCCACACAGTCGCCGACCCGGTAAAGCTCGGGCACGCGACCTTTTAGTGCGTAGTACAGGGAATCGTCCACTTCATTTCCCATGGCCGTGACCACAGTATCAAAGTCGGAAAATACCTGTCCTTCATTGGAGTAGACGTTCAGGCCGTGTACCTCTGTACCACGTATTTCGATTACCGCAAAATTGGAGGTAAAGGACACCCCTTTTTGCATAAGCCTCTGCCGTGACAGGTATAAGTCCTGACTGGGGCCTAATTCAGAACCTACGAAGAGTGCAGAGGTAACAATATGAACCTTTTTGCCCAAATCTGCCAGATATTCCGCCGTACTTGTGGCCTGGTGGTGGCCATCGTAATCAATGAAAAGTATCCTGTCCCCTATATCCGCTTCGCCTTTTAGCACCTGCCAGATATTGAAGACCCTTGGCCCATTGCAGCCTGCCACGGGGCATCCCTTCGGCTTCGATCCCGTAGCTATGATCACGGCGTCGGGGGCCTGGGCAATTACAAATTCCGGTGTCACCACTTGACCCGTGACGACAGGGACCTTAAGCCTCTGCAACTGATTGCGCTCGTTCCGGATGATAACTCCGAATTCCTCGCGGCCCGCACCCTGCATGGCAATGGCTACCTGTCCACCCAGGTTCTGCTCCTTTTCATAAAGGGTGACGCTGTGCCCCCGCAGGGTCGCTATTTTTGCTGCCCACATACCAGCCGGACCGCCACCGACTACCATAACCCGCTTCTTCCATTTCGTTGCGGGAAGACGCAGCTCATCCTCGTGCTGTTCGTTGCCTACAAAGGGGTTTTGGATACAGCCAATGGGCCTATTCAGCCCGACACGTCCGTAGCAACCCTGGTTATCGGCGATGCAGTACCGGATCTCATCTAATCGCCCTTCTTTAGCCTTGTTCAGCAGATTGGGGTCACAGATCTGGGACCGCACCATACCGATCATATCGGCCTGCCCGTTGGCCAACACCTTTTCCGCCAGGGCAGGATCATTGATGCGCCCCGTGGCAAAGACCGGCAGCTTGATGGCTTCTTTTATCCCTGCGGCCAGGGGAACCGCATAGCCCAGAGGCATATGCATTGTGCCGCCTACCAGATATAGATTATAGAAGGTCGAAAGGGAGAGGTCCATGAAATCTATCGCCCCTGATGCTGCAAGGATTTTCGCGATTTCTTTCGCATCATTGAGGGTGATCCCCCCCCAGGGGAGCATTTCGTCAGCACAGAGGCGTAAGCCCACAGTGAAATCATCTCCCACTATCTTTCTCACGGCGGAAATAAGTTCCAGGGGAAAGCGCATCCGGTTCTCAAGGGTACCACCGTACTCGTCACTACGGAAATTTGTCAGGGGGGACATAAACTGACGGGCCAGCGAACTATGACCGAACTGGAGTTCAATACCATCAAAACCACCCTCCCGGACATGGATGGCTGATTTGCAGAAGTATTGGATAACCTCTTGAATGTCTTCAATTTCCATCTGCTTGGGAATCTCCCGGAATAATACATCCGGCACCGGGGAAGGGGCCCATACCGGCAGTTTTGACAAGGCGCCACTGCACTGTTGGCCATTATGATTGAGCTGGGCAAAGATCTTCGTCTCATATTCATGGACTGCCCGCGTTATTTTCTTATATCCGGGAATAACCTCCGGTTTAAATGCCTCGATGAGTTTTTCATAGGCACGGTCAGTGGGGTGTACCGATTGCTCCTCCGTGATAATTAGTCCGGTACCGCCGCGTGCTCTTGCTGCCAGATAATGGACATGTCTTTCCGAGGGGAGACAATCTTCGGCAAAGTTCGTCAGGTGAGCAGAAAAAGATGCCCGGTTGGGAACCACAACTTGGCCGATTTTCAAAGGCGAAAACAGATGCTTAAATTGTCCTTGCATTTAACGATACTCCATCGTTTTATTTTATTACACTACACAGGTAAGAGCTGCTGCACCTGTATCATGCACTCGGGATCAGAACGGTTGATTGATTGGGTAAGGAAATATGCCACAGCCGGACAGCCGCCATGGCACTGGTCAAACCGGCTGCACTGCTCGCAGGATTCAATCCTGATGTTACGAATCATGGTGAAGACAGCAGACTGGGTCCAGATTGTGGCCAGCGATTCTTCCCGCACATTTCCGGCCCGGAAAAAACTGTCCTGCAGGAAGGCGCAGGGATACACGCTGCCGTCCGGCAGAACGGCGCAGGTCATCCGGGCCGCCCCGCACATGTTGAGACCCAGTTCACGTCTGTCTTCCGCAGTAATAGAAAAGAAAGAGTCGCCGGTCAGTATATCTCTATGGCTGCTTAAGAATTTCGATAGTTCAGCGAGCTGGTCTTTCTCCAGATGGTATGTATCCCACACGCTCTTCGCATTGCCTGAAGGACGAAACCGGGACAATCTCGTTTTTAGCCCGTAACGCCTTCCCAGCTCATATATCTCTAAAATATCTCTGAAATTGATCCTTGTTACCACAGTATTGGTGCTGGCATTAGGGAAGTGGCAGGCAGCAAGCAGTTCAATCCCGGAAATAATGCTCTCGAACGTACCTTCCCCTCTGATCAGATCGTTCGTGGCGGCGGTTGCTCCATCGAGGCTTACCTGGATATAGAGCAGCTCCATCGTTGCTAATTTTCTTACCAGCGGCTCCGTTAATGTGGTGCCATTGGTGCTCACGCACGTCGTGATCTCTTTGGCGTGGGCGTATTGAAGGATGTCAAGAAAATCTTCCCGTAGAAAAGGCTCGCCGCCGCCAAAATTAATCTGGAAGACGTCCATCCGGTCAAGGTCATCAATGAACCGGCAACACTCAATGAAATCTAATGTCTCATCGCAGTTCTCCAGTATACCGGCAGAGAGGCAATGGTGGCATCGCAGATTACATTGGCCAGTTATCTCCCATGTTACATTTACCGGCGCTTTAAGTAATTCGTTGTAAACCAAATTATGCGTCAACGATCAGCCCCTTTGTCAGCAAAATTTCCAGGACACGCTGTACCTTTGCTTCTCGTTTTTTTAAATGCCCGCATATTACGATCCCGCGGATTCTGCGAGAAATGAAAGCAATATCCAAAAGATCCCCTGATCTTATAAAAGTCAGCCGTGTATCTCTGCTGTTATAGAAGAGCAGACCGAATGTCTCCCTTCTCACCCTCACACCAGGTGAGAGATGGTAAAACTTATCTTCACCTACAATGGCTTCTACATCTATCATAAGATCAATAAACACCGCAGATGCCATCTACCGTCAAATCTTCTACTTCAATCTCCTCTATAATATCCGGAAGGTCTTTTCCCTCCTTTTTTTCATCGTCCTGTTTCAGTTCTTTTTCCGCTCTGCTTTTCATCTGTCACTTCCTTCCTGTTAAAGTTTGCGTTTCATGCCTAGAGGACCGCCTCTGTGGTAGTTCTCTCATCGGAAGCCGGGGGCAGCCATACCAAAAACGGCTGCCCCCGGTAGACTTCTCATATAAAATTAATCCCACGCGCAGATCCAGCGGCCCTGAATCTGTCTTTTCACCATAGCGTCAGCGACGTCGTTTATCTGTTCAAGCTTGAATTTCTTTGTTATTAGCTTGTCCAGTTTGAGGTCGTTCCTCGTTATCATGTCCACATACCGAGGAATATCCAGATGTGTGGATATAGAACCATACAGATTCCCCATAATAGCCTTCTGATGAAGTGGCAGCAACCCAAGGGGGAGATTCGTTGTCTGGCTAAAAGGAGTGATGCCGGGTACAATGACCCGCCCGCCAATACCCGTAGACCACCATGCCTGAATGATGGCTCCGGGATCGCCTATGGCTTCAAAAGCAAACTGTACGCCTCCGTTGGTAATCTCCTGAATCTTCGGAACGGGGTCCTCTTTGGAGTTGCAGATGAAATGAGTTGCGCCGAATTCCTTGGCCAGCGACTCTTTGCTCGCTTCCAGGTCTACGGCGATCACGGGGTTCGCATGCCTCAGTACGCATGCCCGCAGGACATTGAGCCCCACGCCGCCGAGACCATAGATTGCCACTGAATCCCCCGGCTGAACATTGGCCGTATTGGTCACCGTGCCCCACCCGGTCGGTACACAGCAACCCATGAGACAGGCCCAATCAAGGGGAAAATCCTTCGGGATGGGAATCAGGCCCCCTTCAGGGACAACACTGTAATTGGAAAAGCCGGAAACAAAATTCCCGTGCAGAACTTCTTTCCCTTTCTTATCTTTCATTCTTGAAGTCCCATCGAGCATCGTCCCGGCGAGAAAGTATTTGAATGAGCCGCTGCAGATATTGCCCATGCCTCTGCGGCAGGCCGGACATTCGCCGCAAGGTACCATCCAGGTTCCCACCACATGGTCACCCTTCTTGATTCTTGTGACACCGGGACCTACCTCTTCAACGATCCCCGAGCACTCATGTCCTGCCACAAGGGGCAAGGCGATGGGAATCTCTCCTAACTGCAGGTGCAGGTCCGAGTGGCAGTATCCCGTGTACGCGTATCGAACCAGGGCCTCCCCTTGCCTTGGTGGTTCGAGCTCCAGCTCCTCAATGGTATAGGGTTTATTTACTTCTCTTAAAACTGCTGCCTTGATCTTCATAATAACTTCCTCCTTTTTCTGAATGTGGTAATGTCAAACCATCTTGCTTCTCTTTTAATAAAGCCTCTTTGTTATTCCTTACTTTCCTTCCAAAGAGCGTGCCTCCCACCACGCCTAAGAAGTAACTCCTCTTCGATTGTAAAAGAACAGCAAAACATGCTACGGTTCTGTGCCTTCCAGTTACGGTTTTTGCTGCCCAGCAGCATCAGCCGGCCCAGGTGTCGGCGCCAAAGGCCAAAAATCCCAAAAGGATGTATACAACACCCACACCGGGAACGTTACCCCCAGCATAACACCGCCTATGGCGAACATATTACCGGGATACACCATAGCCTTTGCGCCAAAGTGCCAGTTGCAGAAGGCTAAAATCCCATAGTACCCTGCCATGCCGAGAGGTATGCCCACAATGGCGTTGACAAACCCGCCCAAAGGCTGCTTCATGGTGCTTCCCGGCCACGTCTGAAATACCGTGAGGAGCATGAGAAGTCCGAATATGTAGCTGATGCCGATGGCCAGGAATTTGAGAGGTTCTATGTTCATGACGTCAATGCCGATCTTAAGTGCCACATAACCGATAACGCAGCACAAAAGGGTGAATACAATACCCATAACAGGCTGCTTCATAAGCCCCGGAAATTTTGACAAAGGCCACATGCCCGTGTGTACCAAAATCCACATGGGAACCATGATCCAGAGCATATAGGCGATCATCGTCTCCCACGGTATTGGCCCATGAGGCGCCAACTGGGCGAAAGCCGCAAGGGGGCCACCCTGAGCATAAAAGGGGACGTGTGGTATGGGAGACGGATTCACGCCGGTCGGGTATGAAAGGAAATCGAAATTGTAGAGGCTTGATACTACCCAGGCCCCCATGACAAAAGCGGTCACAAGCGTCATTAAGCCCTGTGCGGGGGGAGACATTTTATGCCAGGGCCATGTGCCGAAGCCGATAATATGAAAGAACACAAAGACGATCGACGTGATGAGTGCGATGGCAACAAACGGTTGTACGACCCAGTCGCCCCGATAGCGCAGAAAGGCGATACAGTAAATTGTGCCCAATGTCATTGTGAGAAGGGTCAAAGCCAAACCGCGCCACGCCTGATGCAGACCCTGCGTGGGGGGATACTGAGCGCCCCAGACCAAACCGATGACTGCCATTGTCGGCACCATCGACATGGTTATGAAGGTGAATATGCCGTTGAACGTTTGAAGGTCAACAGTGGCCGACATGGTAAAGGCCAGTCCAATTGTGACAGCCAAAGCAAAGAGACCCCTACCCGGCTGTCTGACAGTCCAATCTGTCTTGGTGCTCGATCCATCCATAATTAAACCTCCTTTTTTTGAATATTTTTGAATACCCTATCCCCCGGCTATTGGCAGGAATACCTTCACCTCACTACCATTATCCAACTGATCGGTGGGTCGCTTGGAAATATCTCTTTCTCTTCCATAATTATATCCCCCTAAATCAGAATGGTCGACCAACTACCACCCCTCAGGGGTCGTCAGCCGTAGAACACTAAAACTGAAGTGTTGAATCTATGTCCGCTTCCGACACATCAAAAACCAGCCCCGATGGAGGCAGCGGTTCTTCAAGGAAGAACTTGGGCATACGATCGTCCCGGCTCGTAAACCCCGCGGCTTTATTGAACTTCATTTCAGATTGCAACACCGACACGCCAAGGTTCATGAGGTAGTTCTCGTCAGAGGCCTGACCCGTGGCCGCCGTAGCACACTCAACAAGATATTTCTGCAGTTCTGGCATATCGAGAAGAGGCAGGGATGCAAAAAGACACATCCCCAGGCTATCAATGGCAGCAAAATACCACTGGAGAAATCCGGAAATCTGATTTTGACCGGTCGGGGAGGTAGGGTTGTAGGTCGGGTTTGCCGGGCTGGGGAGCGCATTGCCGCACGTATGATCAGCGCCCATAGGCGAGGTTGCATAGGTGACGCCTGTACCTTTCAGTACACGGGGATCATAGGCTGCCAGGGATTGGCCCTTCACCTGGGGGATCCTTTTGGCGCCGAGCTTCTGGCCGGTATGTAAACACCCGTTGCCGATCATAAGGCCTCGTTCCGTGCCCCTGCCTGTCTCTTCTACGAGTCCGAAGGCCGCCTTGCCATCACCCCAGGGCAGCATACCGGCCTCCATGGCCACCGCCAGGGCTGCTCCTACTTCCATGGTATCGAGACCAAGATCATTGCAGAGACGGTTAAGCCGGGCCACATCATCAAGGTTTTCGATCATGCAGTTAGACCCCATGAGTCCCAGTGTCTCATATTCCAGGCCAGAGACTATCTCGTCGCCTTTCTCGTCGGTATAGACGTTGGAGCAACTGATGATACAACCTGCCATACAGCGGTGCACTGCTTTGCTGTTGGGACGGTTCGCCATGGTGGCAACCATGGTCTCGCCAGAAATCTTCTCGGCCCCTGCGAATTGGCCCAGGGAGTAATTTTTTGTCGGAAGTGCGCCAGCCCCATTAATCATATTGACCAGCAGCGGGGTGCCCAACTGCTTCAGTCCTTCCATGAGTGGATGGGTGAGGATGCCTTTC